>JAPYTC010000042.1 GCA_029941685.1 Planctomycetota bacterium
CAACGGCTCCTCCCTTGTTGATTGTTGCGCCTAATCGCCCGATATGGATTTCGAGTCGCGCAATTTCTTCTTGCACGTCGGCGCGCTCGGCCAAAGCAATCAACTCGCGACCAAGATCGTAAGTGTCGTTTTCGCCAGCCGCAAGCAATGCTTGTTTAACGCGTGATTTATATTTTGCAGCTACGTCTTTAACAGCAGCTGGTGCACGCGCCGCTGTACGTGATACTAACTTTTCGAGGTTAGTTATCAGGCGCAACATCTCTTTGGCCAAGCGTGCACCCTCTTTGGCACGTGAGCTTTGCAATGACACAATTGCCTCGGCAACGGCCTGCTTAATTGCTTTTTCAACTGCACGGGCCTGACCTCGTGGATTGCGCGCCGCTTGCATTGCTCCCGGCATCGCAATCAAATCTGTCAACGTTGGGGACACCTCGTCTAAGCCAAGATTCTTTTCTGTGCGCTTCCACGCAGCAAGATATTTCTTTAACACTTGCTGGTCGAATTCTACGGTTTCATCGTGGCTGCGACGCACACTTATAACACCCGTTAGCGAGCCGCGTGTTAACGCTTGGCGTAGTGTCCCTTCCACCTTAGCCTCGTACTCGAGAAGATCGGAAGGCATGCGTAGCTTGCAATGTAAACCTTTGCCATTTACCGTGCGAAACTCGACCGCAACCGACATGTGGTCGGTTTCGAGCTGCGCGCGACCGAAGCCCGTCATGCTCGCAATGGTGGCAGAAGATTTTTTAGCCATGATTAAATATTTGGACGACTACCCGGCTTGTAAGCCTCGCCATGCTCGCCACTGTCACACAACGGGCATTCGCCTGCCGCGTACGATGGGACATCAACTTCAATGCAACTGTAGTAATTCACGTTGTCGTCAAATGGATTGTCGACACCACTACGATTAACAATTGAAGCCGCTGAAATGTCACTGACTCCCATTTCGCGCAACATCGTAACCACTTCGCCGGCTGACTTACCCGTAGTGACTACATCTTCGGCGACCAAGACCCGTTCGTTGGGCTTTATTTCGAAACCACGACGAAGGTCGAATCCGCCTCCGGCGGCACGCTCGGCAAACAAACCACGCACGTTGAATGCGCGGGCTAGTTCGTAACTAAATGTCACCGCTCCCATTGCTGGGCCAATAACTACGTCAAATGGTTTTTCGTCACCAAGCTGCTTACGAATTTTATCCGCCAAGTCGCTGCATACCTGCGATGCTAAATCAGTGTACTGCAACAAAGATGCACACTGAACATAGCGGCCGGCATGGCGTCCGGATGAAAGCAGAAAATGCCCTTCAAGTAAGGCCTTTGATTGACGAAGGGCCTTATCGGTGCGCTCTGAGATAGAAGACATGGTGCTTGTCATGACCTACTGTTGTGGATCGATTGGCGCCTCAATTGCCTGGGTAGTGGCGTCATCGAAATCGAGTGCCGACCCCGAGTTTGATTCATCGGATGTCCAGTGAAGTGACATTGCCGAAAGAATAAACACCAAGAAAATGACGAATGTAACTTTGTTAACGCCGCCGGCGCGAACGCCGAAAGTTTCAGAGCCAGCACCGCCAAGGGCGCCTCCGAGGCCTCCGCCTTTGCCTTCTTGAACCAAGATGACCAAAATTAGCATTAGAGCTGAAACAAAGAAAAGTGTGTAAAGAAAGAATTGCATGGTATGCGTTGTTTAACTTAATGCGCTTGCGGCATTAATGATTGGAGAGAAGTCGTCCTTAGAAAGTGATGCGCCACCTACAAGGCCGCCGTCTACATCTGGTTGCGACAGGAGTTCGTCGGCATTACTGCCTTTCATCGAACCGCCGTAAAGAATTTGCATTTGCTGTGCGGCTTCGTCGCCGAGAATTTCGCCAACAAAGCGGCGACATTCGGCATGAGCTTCTTGAGCAATTTGCGGGGTTGCTGTTTCGCCGGTGCCGATTGCCCACACGGGTTCGTAAGCAACGGTAATGCGAGAGGTTTGTGCTGGCTTTACCACCTTAAGCACCTTAAGTTGACGTGCCAAAACCTTGAACGTTTCGCCCGCTTTACGCTCGTCGATAGTTTCGCCGACGCAGAGCATGACATCGAGCTTAGCACGCAAAGCGATTTTGACTTTTTCAAAAATCATCGCATCCGTTTCGCCAAAAATATGACGACGCTCAGAGTGCCCGATCATGACAACTTTTACACCCATATCACGCAGCATGTAGGGCGAAATTTCGCCCGTAAAGGCGCCCTCTTTTTTGCCGTAGCAATTTTGCGCGCCCAAGATGATATTGCTATTTCTTATATTACGACGCACGTGATCGAGGTGGACGTATGTTGGGAACACGGCTACTTTAACAGCAGGGTTTGAGTTTTCGGCAGCTGCAACCATGTCACGCGCTAATGTCGAAGCACGGCGCTTAGTTAAGTGCATCTTCCAGTTTCCGGCAATGTATTTGGCTCGGCTCATTAGAATTATTTGGTCAAGAGGGGATTAAATGTTTTTTCAAAAGCAGACAGCACCGCATCGAGACGCGGCAATGTCTGCGCGAAGTTGTCGACACTCATTGCTTGATTGGCATCTGACCAAGCCTCTTGAGGTTTATCGTGAACTTCAACTAAAAATCCGTCGGCACCAGCAGCTGCAGCTGCACACATCATTGATGGCACTATATCTGCACGGCCTGTTCCGTGGGATGGGTCAACGATTACCGGCAAACCGGTTTTCTGCTTAAGAATCGCAACTGCGGACAAATCAAGAATGTTACGTACTTCGGGGTCGAAGTGTCGCAAGCCGCGCTCACATAACAAAATGTCCTCGCAACCACCAACGGCCACATATTCAGCGGCATACAAAAACTCTTTGATTGTGGACGCCATGCCGCGCTTTAGCAATACTGGCATACCGGCCTGCCCTACTTCTTTTAGTAACGCCGAGTTTGACATGTTACGCGAGCCGATTTGCAACATATGGGCATGTTGTGAAACGATTTCTATATCGCGCGGGTCTAACACCTCGGTGACCACTGCCATGCCGTTCTCTTTTGATACCGCTGACAAAATCTCTAGGCCTTTTTCTTCTAGTCCCTGAAAAGCATAAGGTGAAGTGCGTGGCTTGAAAGCGCCAGCACGCAATGCGCGCACGCCCAAATTTGACAGCTTCTGTGCAATGCTAAGCATTGAATCGTAATCTTCGACCGAGCAAGGGCCGGCAATAATGCTAGCTGCGCCAGCGCCAAACATAGCCTCTTGTACCACCACGCGCTTATTGGCAATTTCGCTAACCGTAAACGGTGGTGCATTCTCAGAGACCACCGCAATTACTTCGGGCCACTGTTGAAGGGCCAAAAGCGCTGATTGCGGAGCATCGCCCTTAAAGTACAAAACTTGCGAATCGTCTTTAACAGGCACCCAAGACCCACCAAACTCTTGGGCCCAGGCCTCAAGTTTTTGTAGGAAAGACGCGCGCACATCGGCGGCGAGTGGTTTAGGACGAAGTTGGTACACAGAAAACAGGCGCAAATGATATGTTTTCCCACAAAAATCGTCAATAAATAAGCGGGAAATACCTCAAAATGTTATGATTTCCGTCCAATGGACCGTATCCAGAAAGAAGAAAACGAATCTCGGCTGCTACATTCGGCCGCTAGCCACTCTGCTACCTCGGCAGGGCGTGCTTTTACCGAGCAAACTGACCCATGGCGTACTCGTTATGAGCGCGACCGTGACCGTATTATTCATTGCTCGGCTTTCCGCCGTTTGATGTACAAAACTCAGGTGTTCGTCAATCATGTTGGCGATAATCAGCGCACGAGACTCACTCACTCATTAGAGGTTACGCAGGTATCACGATCGTTAGCAAACGCCCTCGATCTGAACGAGTCGCTATGTGAATCTATCGCCCTTGCCCACGACCTAGGTCATCCACCTTTTGGGCATTCTGGAGAAGTGTTGCTTAACGAAAAGATGAAAGACCATGGTGGCTTTGCGCACAACCGCCAGTCATTGCGAATCGTTGATATTTTAGAGCGCCGCAGCCCAGAATACCGCGGACTAAATCTAACGGAAGAAACTAAAAACTGCTTGAAAAAACACGAAGAGGTTATTGACTCTACAACGGGCAACAAGCTTCGCTTTCCGCTTTTGGAGGCCCAATTGGTCGATTTGGCCGATTCCACGGCCTACCACTATCACGACATCGACGACGGTATCCGCGAAAAAATTCTTGACCCGGTGAAGATGGAAAACGAATTAGAAATATGGGCGCTTGCTATTGAAGAATCACGCAAACGACACTCGAATCAAAGTGACGGCATTCTGCTTTGGCGTCGTGCTACCAATGAAATTTTGGGCATGACGATCGCCGACGTCCGCGCCGAGTCACATACTCGATTAACTGCTGCTCAGGGAATGACCACGGTCGAAGCACAAGCGGGCGAACATCGTCTTATTGGCCACTCGCCGAAGTTCAAATCTTTAGTCGCCGAGATGCACAAATATCTTTACGAAAATATGTATTTCAACGAAGAAATTAATTGGCAAGTGCGACGCTCAACCGAGCTGCTTGATAAAGTTTTCGACGAAGTATTGGTTCAGCCCGAGCACATCCCAGATCGCTTTCTCGATACCGCCGATTCGACAATGCACGCCGCGTGCGATTTCGTCTCTGGCATGACCGACCGCTATGTCGGCTCAATTGCCCGCACCTTGGGCATATTGCCGGCCTACTAAATCCAGGTAAAGCCGTCGCCATCACGCGGGTCCGGCATATGGGTGCCAGGCTGTATTTTCGGCGCTTGCGGATCCAATCTGCCCTCTTTAGTGGCGTGCAACCATTCTTGCATGACCCTCAGTGCCGTGATCACCGCATTGTCGAGCTCGAGGCCATTTGCTAAATAACAAGTTATGAGACTTGATAAAGCGCACCCTGTGCCGTGAACTGACTGCACATCATCAATTTTGTGGTGACGGATCTCTAAGGCTTGCCGTCCGTGTGCTTGCAGTACATCACTAATATAATCAGGCTGGATTCCTTGTTCGAAGCATTTAAATGGATCGGCGTGCCCCCCTTTACGCAATACCGCTCGGCATTCAGAATAGCTTTTACCGCTTCCATACTCGATGGCATTAGGCGTGGCAAGAGTAACCATCGGCAGCAATCTTTGCTCGGCTAATTTCACGCCGGCAGCGGTATTTAACTCGACGCCGGCAGCCGATTTGCTTGCTTTCGCCACGGGGTCGAACACAATCGGCAACATGTCACGCCATGGGTCGAGTATTTCAACAACGACCTCGGCAACAAGTTCATCGCCGAGCGCTCCGACTTTAACGGCATCGACACCATCGGATAACGCGTCAAGCATGCTGCGCCCTACCACCTCGCGATCAATGACGTCGGCCGCTTGCAACCCGTCTTCATTTTGGACGGTGTGCATAGTCGGCGCCAGATGAGCATAACAACCTAGTGCCTTGGCCACGGCGGAATCGGTTTGCAAGCCGGCACCCATGTGAACATCATTACCGCCAACACATAGAATGGTGACGGGGCGCAGTAAAGCTGACATTTAATCTTTAGTAATGAAGTCGGCCATGATGTTGTAACCACAGTCGACATATAAAATCTCGCCGGTTACACCCGAAGCCAAATCACTAAGCAAGAACAAACCAGCCTTGCCGACGTCTTCGCCAGTCACGTTGCGGCGTAACGGAGCCGCCACTTGTTGGATGTCTACCTTCTCTTTAAAGCCCTTAACAATCGATGCCGACAGCGTGCGAATTGGGCCGGCAGAAATTGCGTTTACCCGTACACCCTGAGGCCCCAAATCGTTAGCCATGTAGCGAACAGAAGCCTCTAAAGACGCTTTAGCAACACCCATTACATTGTAGGATGGCACCGCGCGAATCGCTCCGAGGTATGACAATGTTAGAAGTGAAGCGTCTTTTGTGAGTAACTCTTCGGCTGCGCGAGCCAACGCCACAAAAGAATAAGTGGAAACATCGTGAGCTAAACTAAAACCGTCTCGTGAAGTATCGACAAATCGACCTTCAAGATCTCCGCGCTTAGCGGTTGCGATTGCATGCACTAAGAAATCTACTTCCGGCATCAATTTTTTAATTTTTACGAAGGCTTCAGCAATAGCTTCGTCTGAAGAAACATCACAAATAATCGGCTCTGGCGCACCTAGCTTTTCGGCCAATGGCCCAACGCGACGCAAAAAGCGCTCGCTGGCAACCGATAGTATTACTTCAGCGCCTTGAGCAACGACTTGCTCTGCAATATGCCATGCCAAACTATGTTCGTTTGCCACGCCAAAGATGATTCCTTTCTTACCTTTCAACATCATGGTGGAGAAAGCTTAACAAAGCCAAGAACTATATTACACTTATATATGTGGCCGACCCCGAGAGTAATCTCAGCCACCTTGAAGACGTGCTTGGTTATCGATTTCGCCAGCGCAATTTATTGCGCCGCGCACTCGAGCATTCTAGCCATAGCGCCGACCACAATGAAAGGCTTGAATTTTTAGGCGACTCGGTCCTCGACCTTGTCGTTAGTGGGTGGCTATTTGCAAAATTTCAAGGTCAACGCGAAGGACGGCTTACTGAATACAAGTCTATGTTGGTTTCTCGCAACACCTTATCGCGAGTAGGCCAGCGCCTCGAGCTTGAACAGTTTTTGGTGGTAGGCGATGGCTTAAAACAGCGGCAGCAACTGCCGACCTCATTATCTGGCAATGCCGTCGAAGCAATTTTGGGCGCAATCTATCTTGATGCGCCTCGAACTTCGGTGCTTGCTACTTGCGAAGAAATTATTCTGCGGTGGCTCGAACCGGAAATACACGACTTGCCACAGCGCTACTTACAAGTACAGGCCAAGCAAACCTTACAAATAGTTGCGCAAAAATATTTCAAGTGCTTACCGAGCTACAGCACTTCTGAAAACACAGTCGAAAGCTCATCTCCTGTATTTGCCGCCGAAGTAAAAATCAACGATCAGCTACTGGGGCGCGGGCAGGCCTCGTCGAAAAAACGCGCGCAGCAGCAAGCCGCGTGGCAGGCGATATTGGCATTGCGCGAACAGCACGACTTTACGGAGCTACACGATTAATAACCCCATAATCGACTTACTGCGAAATACACCCTCATTCGCAGACTTGCACAAATCATGGACACGGACGTCGTCCACTTCTTTGCAATGGGGAGGCTTGTGGGGATCTTCTAAATCGTTGTTGGTTGCAGCACTGTCACGCGAACTAGAGCAACCGTTACTCGTCGTTTGTCATGACGCCAACACGGCCGCATGCTGTTACGACGATTTACTTTCATGGGGATGCGGCGCCACCATGTTTCCAGCGCGCGAATCCTCATTGGGGGCCGAATCAGAAGTGTTGCGCGAACGCCACCATGCGCTGAACATTGCTCGTCGCGACGGCTACAGCGGAGTATTAGTCGCACCACTTGCGGCACTTATTCAAGCTGTCCCTAGTCCCAATGATCAAGACAGCTTTTTGGAATTGGCCGCGGGTATGACGCTGGACGCCGACGACTTTGCCAAGATGCTTGTCGATGCTGATTTCGAACGAGTGCCCGCTATCACTGCAGCCGGCGAATTTGCACGCCGCGGTGACATTCTAGATTTTTTCGCGCCTGCTATTGGCGAGCCATTACGCTTAGAATTTTTCGATGACGAATTAGAAAGCATTCGGGTTTTTGACTTAACAACACAGCGTACTCGCCATGTCTTAAAGTTTGTCGAGGTGCCCTTAAATCAAAACCTTGAGGAGGCGGCTACGGGTAGCGACACCTTGCCATTAGAAATTTTAAGTAATGAAATGCGCGTTGTCGTTATCGAACCGAGCGCAGTCGATGACCAATTTAAACACTTGCGATTTCTTGGCGCCAACGCCATAAGTTCACTAAGCCGACTAAGTAAACAACTCGAGCAACGTGGGGTTCTAGGTTGTGCATCACTGCCTGGCGCCGACGGCTCATTAACAACCTTAAGTGTCGAAGAATACTGTCAAGGCGTTGCTGAAGGCTCGGCGTTACTCGCTGTTCGCGCGGCCGAAGGTGAAAATGCACGCATCATATGTTCGACTCCTGCCGAGTCAGACCGGTTGCAACAAGTGCTTGATGACAACTCGCAAGCGCAACATAAAATCACCTTGCACGCTGGATGTTTAACTCAAGGATTTAGAATTCCAGAGGCGCGGGTAACCGTCCTTCATCATCGTGAATTGATTCCGGGACATGGCGTTCACCGACCACGTCCGCGTAATAAATCGCACCGTAGTGAAGCCGTAAATACCGCGACATCGCTAAATGCTGGTGATTTAGTCGTACATGCCGTTCATGGTCTTGGACGTTTTCGCGGGATTGATCGCAGCGACAATGTAAAGCAGCATCAAGATTTTTTGCTAATTGAATTTGCTGAAGACGCCGAATTGAAAGTTCCTGTATCGCGCATTGATTTGGTTGAGCGTTACATCGGGGCAGGCGGCGGCAATCCCACTTTAGACCGCATGGGTTCCGGCGCGTTCAAAAAACGCCGCGACAAAGTTATCGGCGCGGTTGAAGACTTGGCGGCGCAAATGCTAAGCACCCAAGCCTTGCGGCATTCGGCTCCCGGCTTTGCATTCGAAGACGTCGGAGTTGAACAGCGCGAATTCGAAGCATCGTTTCCATGGACTGACACTCCGGATCAAGCGCATTGCATGCAAGAGATTCATGACGACCTATCGCAACCCCGTCCAATGGACCGACTACTTTGTGGCGATGTTGGCTTCGGGAAAACAGAGCTTGCGGCACGCGCTGCGTTTCGTGCAATTATGTCACGCAAGCAAGTAGCGTTATTAGTCCCAACAACCGTTCTTGCCGAACAGCACTACCAAACTATGTTGCAGCGTTTTGCTGATTGGCCAGTACGCATCGAGTTGTTATCACGTTTAGTTAAGCCAGCGAGGCAGCGTGAAGTCATTAAGGGATTGCAAAATGGTGACGTTGACTTCGTGATAGGCACCCATAGAATTTTGTCTAAAACCGTTAACTTCGGTGAGTTGGGTTTGGTCATCATCGACGAAGAACAGCGCTTTGGTGTAAGGCATAAAGAATTGCTCAAAGAAAAGCGCGAGCAAGTTGATGTACTGACTTTAACTGCAACTCCGGTGCCACGAACTTTGCATATGGCAATGGCCGGCATTCGCGATATTAGTTCACTAAGCACTGCCCCGGTTGGGCGACAAGAAGTTCATACTGAAATCCGGCATGACGATGACACGCTATTAATGACCGATGCTATTCAACGCGAACTAGCTCGCGGCGGTCAAGTTTTCTTCTTACATAACCGTGTGAAAACACTAGACCTCGTCGCCGAGAAATTGCGGCGTATGGTCCCGCATGCAAAAATCCTTACTGGGCATGGGCAAATGGGTGCTAGCGAGCTTAACCAGACGATGAAATCGTTCATTGATGGCAAGGCCGATGTTTTGTGCGCGACCACAATCATTGAGAGTGGTTTAGATATCCCCAATGCTAACACTATCTTTGTCGACCAAGCACAGCGTCACGGATTAGCCGACATGCATCAACTGCGTGGACGAGTTGGGCGTTCCAGCCGGCGTGGCTACTGTTACTTGCTAGTTCCTAAAGGTAAGCCGTTGCCGCTAGATGCGCGCCGCCGCCTAAAGGCCATCGAAGAAATGCGCTACCTCGGCGCTGGCTTTCAGCTTGCCCTTCGCGATTTGGAAATCCGCGGTGCAGGCAATCTGCTTGGCTCCGAGCAGTCTGGTCACATTAATGCTGTTGGCTATGAAACATATCGCCGCTTGCTGCGCGATGCGGTCGCGCGGTTGAAGAAAAACAAAAAGTACCTGCGGAAGCGTAGTCTGCAACACCCCTGTGCTGTCAACATTGGTATTGATGCATCGATTTCGCCAGAATATATCGCTGACGAATCTACGCGCATCGAAATGCTTCGACAGTTAGATGAAGTCCGCGATGTGAAAGGTGTCGAAGCGTTCATGCAAACTGTTCGCGATCGCTTTGGCCCACCGCCCGCTGAACTACTCCCGCTAGCCAATTTATTTTACTTAAAACACGCTCTCGGCAAGGCGGGTTTGAGTTCGATTCAGTTTGTCGATGATTATTTGGCCTGCACCATTCGTGATGCGCGGCGCTTTGAAGGGTGTTTCCGAAAATGCAATATCGAGTTTCGAATGATGGCCGTTAATAAAGCGCGTTGGATGCTACCTAATGGCCAAATGAGCTCACAGCAAGTTCTTGAGCTGCTGTTGCGCACAAGTATCATATTGCGGTGAAAATCTCTCACATCCTTTTTGCTTGCTGCGCGCTAACTTGCTTGGCGCTACCCGCAGCCGCGCAGCAATCTAGCATTGTCGGCGAAACAGTCATCGTTCAAATTGACGACCAGTTAATCACTTCACGCGATGTCGCGGATGAAAACCGCCGCCTTCTGTACAAAAACCCGATGATGGACCCGCGCTCTAGCGAACCTATCGCCATCACTAATTTGATTCAACGCGCCCTCACGGTACACGTTGCTCCCAAACTCGAAGTCCCGCTCGAACACTATTCTCTTATAACCGACGACCATATTTTGCAGGAGATCGAGCGCGCTGGCTCACGCCTTCACTTCTTAAAAGCAAAGAATCTTGAGTTCGGCATGACCACGATCAAAGAATACCACGATTATATTTATCACAACTACATTTATACGCACGTGCTCAGCATTGTGGTGGGCAACCAACAGACTAGTGGCAAGGGGCTACGAGTCATCCTCGATCCTTCGCCGAAAGAAATTCGCCACACCTACATCGAAAACGAAGAATTTCAATTGGCTCCAGCCGTCCTTGAATGGAGTTTGCTTAAATTTTACCCCGGTCGCACTGGTGACAAAACTGCCCAAGAGGTAGCCGCCCAAGCAATCAGAGAATTAAAAGAGGGAAAGATTAATGCCCAGCAGCTTGTTGAGATGGCCGACGATGCTATTGAAATGCTTGGCGAGCCAGAAGACACAGCGTCTTGGGTAATCGATTTCATATCTACTGCTAGCGAAAATGACGTGCTTGTTGGGCCGGCCTCAAAATACGGCCTCGCCGGAACAGTATCCTTAGTTCTTATCACTAAAAGAGTCCCAGCTCAAGAGTACTCATTCGAAGATGCGCAACCACTTATAAAAAAACACCTTAGGGCCGTTTCACAAAACAAAACCATTGAAGATTTCTTCATCTCGGCTGCGGCCGAAGTTGATGTTTGGGTGACCGATGATATCCCCCTGTTAAAGGCCTTTGTTTCGCAAATCATTCGTCGAGATATCCCCGCAAATAACTCAACTGCACTGTAAAATACTGCAGCTTCATTGAACCGCAGTCACGAAATGTGCGT
>JAPYTC010000043.1 GCA_029941685.1 Planctomycetota bacterium
CTCATACCCTTATACACCTACAACAGCGAAATCCGACCCGACGGAATTCGTGATACGGATTGGTCTGCCCTACTGTGGCTACTAGGCGGCGGCTCGTCATCAGACGACGAAGAGAACTACTTTTGGGTATTCCCATTCTATGGAACCGGCAAAGACTTTCTGACTTACGACGAATTCAAATTCATCATGTTTCCTTTCTACCTCGAGAGCAAACAAAAAGATCGTCGCGCCTACCATTATCTATGGCCGTTCTTTGGTTATACCGAAGGTAGCGAAACAGGATGGCACGCTTGGCCATTTTATGGCGAGGCGAACGTCAAAGATCGCTACAACCGTTTTTATGTAATGTGGCCACTCTACACTCAGTCTAACGATGACCTCGACAAAAAGTATCCGCGCAAAGCATGGATGTTCTTCCCGTTCATCGGCCACACCCAGCAAGACGACTACAACGCCTACACTGTTGTTCCGCCGATCTTTGGCTGGGCCAACCGTCCTTCGACCGGTTACTCATCATGGCAACTATGGCCATTACTAAAGTTCGAAAGTGGCGGACAACGCGAAGAACGTGAGGTGCAACGCGTGTTGCCATTCTGGATGCATTTCAAAAACGAGCAAACAGAGTACTCGGTGTTTATGTGGCCATTGTTCTGGAGTCGCGAAGACGATTACGGGCATACTAAACGCAAGAGCAAGCAACTAGTACCGATTTTCTTGTGGGCCAACACCGAGCACCCTGATGGCACGGTCACTTCCGACATTCGTGTTTGGCCATTTGCAGGTTACACCAACCGCGGCGATCTCGAGCACAAATTACGCGTGCTTGATCTTGGTATGCCAGGTTTATTCGACTCCGATGCTATGGCCAAGACATTTGGTGCGTTCTATGAACTTTGGCTCGACCGTAAAGCGATTGTTAATGACAACACGATTCACGAAAAGCGCGCCTTTTTAGATTTGTATCATAGTGTAGAATCTAATGGCCACTCTCGCTGGAGCATCCCTGTTCTTGGCGGGCAATGGACTGAACCCAACGGCGTTACACACTCATCGTGGCTGTTAGGTCTTATTCGTTGGCATGATGGCGACGATAGTGGTTTCGAAACACCAGCATTCCCTGGACCCGGATGGCCCGATCTCTCTCAACAATGACTTTCGTAGAACGAGCCGGAGCTAAATACTTAGCTCCAATGTTCATGGTTTCCGGCTTCGGAATGTCCGTGGCTGTTGGTGTAGTTAGGCGCTTACCGCATGTGCGGTTACGCTGGCGCACGCTTCTCGACCAAATGCATGTATCGGGTATTCGCTCGCTACACGTAGTCTTATTCGTCAACTTCTTCATCGGCATGATTTTGGCACTGCAACTCGGCTACGAATTGTCACGTTATGGCCAACAAGAAGCCGTCGGATTTGCTGTTGCAATCTCAATGGTCCGCGAAATGGCGCCAGTAATGACGGCCGTTGTTCTGGCTGCAAGTGTCGCAAGTGCAATGGCAGCCGAACTTGGCACGATGAAAGTCCAAGAAGAGATTACTGCACTCGAAGTGATGTCCATTGACGTAATAAGTTACTTGATTTTCCCACGCGTCGTGGCACTAACGTTAGTTGCACCCATCCTTACTTTGCTCGCCAATGTTGTCGGCATCATCGGCGGCGGCATCATTGCCGAAACCCAATTGAACCTCGACTACGGCGGTTATCTGACAAATGCGCTGAACGCCCTCTCCGACCCTGGATTCTTGGGCCTGCCAAAAAGTCTTTACTCCGGCATCATAAAATCAACCATCTTCGGCTTTACCATAGCCGTGGTCGGTTGTGCCAGTGGCCTCCAAGCGACACGCGGGGCAAGTGGCGTAGGCAACTCAACTCGTGCGGCAGTACGTAATTCGATTATCTTAATCATCGTACTTAACTTCTTCTTGGGCAAACTCATTTATACATGATTAAACTCGACAACGTATCCAAAGCCTTTGACAATCAGCAAGTTCTCGACGGTCTTAGCTTCGAGGTTGCCGATGGCGAGTCTTTGGTGATTATGGGACCTTCAGGGGCTGGCAAATCCGTTATTCTCAAGCACATCATTGGCTTACTACAAGCCGACAACGGATTGGTTGAAGTCATGGGGCACGACATGTTGACGATTGGCGGGCCACAGCTGCAAAAGCTGCGACGCGACATGGGTTACCTATTTCAGCACTCTGCATTAATTAATTGGCTTAGCGTTTTTGACAACATTGCCCTACCACTCCGCGAGACGACAAGCCTCAGTAAATCAGATATTGATGATCGCGTAATGGAGGTTCTAGGATTGGTGCATATGCAAGATGCACATCTCAAGTTCCCTGCTGAAATATCAGGAGGTATGCAAAAACGTGTTGGCCTCGCACGTGCATTGTGTACGCATCCCAAGGTGCTTTTGTATGACGAGCCAGAAGCTGGACTCGACCCTGAAATGTCAAGCGAGATTAGTCGGATGATTCGACGCCTTAAAGAAGAGCTAGGGGTAACCTCTGTTACCGTAACTCACAGCGTCAATTGCGCCTTAACTGTCGGCGACACTCTTGCTATTTTTGAACATGGCAAAATACTTCTTTCGGGACCACCGACAGAAGTCCTCAACTCTGACCACAAACGCGTGCGCGAATTTTTAAGCGCACCGATTGATTAATTATGAATACCAACTCACGTCGCGACTTCGTTCTCGGTGTAGTGTTCTTTGGCACTATTGCTGCTTTACTTTACTACACCATCATTCTGACCGGATTTTCTTTTTCAGAGAAGACCAACCTCGTAGCGTACTTTCCACATGCCTCAGGCATTAAACAAGGCGATGCGGTGTTAATAGCTGGACATCGCTCTGGAACTGTGCGCGGCGTGCATTACAGCAGTGAAGCCGACGAGGCGATGCGCATCAGTATCAATCTCGAATTCGACACTGCGCCTGCACTCCACGAGGGTTATTTAATACGAATCGCCGAGTTCACTATGCTCGGTGGACGGGTAATTGAAATCGAGCCTGGTCCGCTCAACTCACCACTACTTAGTAGTGACGCGCAACTAGTTGGCATTGTTGCGCCATCACCACTCGCAAGCATCGGCAATATCATCAACGACAACCGCGACGAAATCGATGATATCATCAGAAACATCACCGACTTTAGTGACAATTTAGCCAACGGAGAAGGAGTGGTTAATAGACTATTAACCGACGCAACTATGGCAACAGACTTGTTGTCGATAGTGGACAATATAGACGAGATATCAAAAAACATCAATAGCGGCAAAGGAGTCATCGGTTCATTGA
The DNA here is from genome assembly GCA_029941685.1 of Planctomycetota bacterium. Classification (GTDB taxonomy): domain Bacteria; phylum Planctomycetota; class UBA1135; order UBA1135; family UBA1135; genus JAPKEZ01. The sequence goes on from JAPYTC010000043.1 coordinate 3,305, forward strand.
TTAACGACCAAGACCAACGTGAAACGTTTAATGTTTTGCTCACAGATTTGCGAGCCACCTTCACTGATCTGCGAGTCATCACTGCTAGCGTGCGCGACGAAGACGGACTCATTGGCGCCCTGCTAAACGACCCAACGATGCTCACACGAGGGCAGGAAATCCTCGATTCGTCTGCCGAAATGATTCACAATCTCGAGCAGATACTCGTAGACGCACGTGAAGGGCGTTCTGGGCTACTAGGCAAATTTCTCGGTGACGGAGAAATCGCCGTTGAATTTCAAGACTTAGTCACCGACTTACGTGAAGTCGCCCGCCGTTTAGAGGACGGCGAGGGTACAATAGGCCGCCTTTTGGCCGAGGACGACGCTTATCTTGAGCTGATGGAATCGCTGCAATCCTTAAACGGTCAATTGGAAGACGCCCGCGAAGCTCAGCCGGTTAGCACTTTCACCCAGATGTTATTTGGGTCCTTCTAAGACTTCGGTCTACTCTTTCTCCCTTTCAGCGATGAACATCCGCAACATTGCGATAATTGCACACGTTGACCATGGTAAAACTACTTTGGTTGATAAACTTTTCTCTACTGCCGGCACATTGGGTCGTCAGCAGGTCGGCTCTGACCGAATCATGGACAACGATGATCTCGAGCGCGAGCGCGGTATCACCATTCTTTCAAAGAATGCTTCCTTAAACTGGAAGGACGTGCGCATTAATTTGATTGACACTCCTGGTCACGCCGACTTTGGCGGACAGGTTGAACGCGTACTGTCAATGGCTGATGGTGTATTGCTAGTTATTGATGCCTTCGAAGGTGTAATGCCACAAACACGTTTCGTGCTTGAAAAGGCTTTCGCCAACGGATTGAGGCCAATGGTGGTTGTAAACAAAATGGATCGCCACGACGCACGTGCCGACCAAGTTCTCGGGGAGGTCTTTGATTTGTTTATCGATTTAGGTGCCGAAGAATTGGCGCTCGACTTCCCTGCCATTTACTGCAGTGCACGCGATGGCTGGGCATCACTAGACGAAAACGAACACGGCACAGACATGGTGCCAATGCTCGATGCGATTCTCGACAACTTCGAGGCGCCAAATTTCGACAGTGAAGGTCCGTTGCAAATGCAAGTTGCCACGCTCGACTGGAACGACTTTGTGGGGGCAATCGGTATTGGTCGCGTTAGCCGCGGAACCATCCGCCGTGGTAGCGAAGTCACTCTAATTAGTAACGATGGCAAGTCTACGAGAGGAGTCATCAAAGAGCTTTACCACATCGAAGGCATGGAACGCAAAGCATGCGATGTCGTCGAAGCCGGTGACATCGCGTGTATTGCGGGTGTTAAGGGACTCGGCCTTGGTGACACCATTGCTTGTCGTGAGAATCCAGAAAAGATGACGTCCATTGAAATTGAAGCGCCGACTATGGAAATGGAGTTCATGGTTAACGACTCGCCGTTTGCAGGTAAAGAAGGTCGATTCGTCACCTCGCGCCAAGTTCAAGAACGCTTGTTACGAGCCGCCACAATGGATCCCGCTTTACACGTCAACACCTCTCCGACGGGTGGCTACCTAGTTGCCGGGCGTGGTGTATTACACCTAGGAATTCTTATCGAAAACATGCGCCGTGAAGGTTACGAGTTTGCCGTTGGATCACCAAAAGTGTTGCTCAAAGAGGTTAACGGTCAAATCCACGAGCCGTTTGAGGCAGCACAGGTCGATCTACCCAACGACTATGTCGGCAAGATAATCGAGTTTTTCAGTAAGCGTGAAGCCGAGATAAACGACATCCACCAACACGGCTCTCGTACTTGCATCAAGATGCGCCTCCCAACGCGCGCATTAATTGGCGCTCGTACACACGTGCTTACACTTAGTCGCGGCGAAGGTGCCGTAAGCTCATCGCTCGAAGGTTACGGCCCTCGTGCCGCTGACATCGAAATGCGTCACCGCGGAAGCTTAGTTGCTTCCGACTCAGGTCAGGTTACTGCGTATTCGCTAGTTAACCTCGAAGACCGTGGTCATTTCTTCGTTGCTCCTGGCGAGCAAGTTTACGCTGGTATGGTTGTTGGCGAAAACAACAAAGATAAAGACATTACTTTGAATGTTGTGCGCGCCAAGAAAATGACAAACGTACGCGCATCAAGCAAAGACAACACCGAAAAGGTAAAGGCAGCTCACAAGATGAGTCTCGAGCAGTTCTTAGAATACCTCGATCGCGACGAGTTGCTAGAAGTCACGCCACTGGGACTGCGTTTGCGCAAGCGCCTAATGAACGAAAAGGCACGTTTACGAGCCGACAAAGAAGCGGCCGTTTAATCGATATCGTAAATGTCGCGCAAATACGCCGTCCATTGCTCTTCGAGCATACGGATGGCGTCTTGCCCCTGAAATCCGAATTGTTCTTCGGTGTGCTCACGCATTTTATTCTGAAAGCGACCGCCATTAGCTGCCTTGCAAAGTAGGCGCAACCACTGCTGCCCTTCTTTACCGCGGCACGAAGTGATGTACTCGTAAAAGGCCCACGATTTTGCCATGTCCTCATTTTCAAAGGAATGCAATCGTTTGGCGGCAAGTTGATCGAACGGCACCTTTGCATGTGCTGCTACTCCGGCCATGATATCACGCATGCCTTTCATCACCACGGCAGTTTTGTTTTCTCTATCTTTATTCTTTCCTCCAGCGCTTGCTGCAACCGTACCTTCAGACCGCTTTGGCGGCTCGAATGCCATGCAGGTTACATTGTTACGATTAAGCAGAGTGAATGACAAGTCGTACCCACAACCTTCTTCTAACCAATCTTGTGTGTCGTTAAGAATGCCATAATGATGCCGTGCCAATTGGTGGCCAAGCTGATGAACGACGATACCTTCGAGGTCTAATTGATCGCTGATACGCCAATAAGACACTTTCGACTTACCTCTTTGCGCGCCAGTACCAGCACTTCGGAGACGCTCGGCCTTACGTGTTGGGTCACCCCAGCCAAAACCGTAATACTCTTCCCAGAATTTTTCTTGGTGAACCTGACTATCCGTGCTAAAAAAGAATTCTATGAACTCTCCATCGGGTATTTTGTCTACGAACTTTTCGTCGATGTACGGGTCGACGTTTTCGCCGCGGAAGGACTCGATTGCACGTTCTCCTAATTCGAGCAAAGCAGAAATGCGACTATCTTGGATACCATCGTGATATTTAACAATAATGTGTCGCGACTGCTGAGTATGAAATTTTACATCTTTACCAGCAATCTCTTTTGCTGCAGAAACCAACTTAGGATCCGTGTCAATTGTTTCAACTGAAGCTATCGCCGAATCTAGGCGCTCTGACATCGCAGACTGACTAGCTTTCTTCAACTTACTTATATCGCGCAACAACTTATTTCCGGCTTTAATGTAGCCGGTTTGTCTTAGCCATTGCTGCAGGGTTTCGGTTTCGCGTAAACGCGTTGCATTGAGTGCCATCCATACGGCACTTTCCTGCTCGACTTCTTTTTGCTGATCTTCTAGAGTTTGGAGTCTGTTGATACGACGTTGGTACTCTTTGCTTAGCGTATAAAAACTCTCATTCGCCATGAAAGAAATCATTCGCGCAACCCGGTCACCTCCAATACCAAGCACCAATTTCTTACTCTTGGTTTTGCGGCTACCGTCGTCGTTTACGACATAGCCAAGTTTCCTTGGGTCTGACTGGTCTTGAATGAAAAACTCTAGACGTGATTCTCGATTCCATGACAGTCCTCCATCGGGTTTGTAATCGAAGCCACCGCGCACTTCGACCAATATCACACTTTTCCCATTGTATTCAAAAACTTGTTTCTTATATTTCTTAGCGTATTTTGGATCACTGAAATCTACAGCATAAATTTGTGCAGAAGCCTGAGCCCCGAAACACACTAACAGCAACCAACACAGAACATGTATCATAACCACAATGTTAACACCTAGACGTTGCGGCCGCATCAATTCTGTAGACATAAAAGTCGCCCCAATCGTAATCATTCTACTTTTGGCGATGGTGCTTATGGCGGCGAAATCCACCATCCCGATTATTATCTTGTTGTTTTCCCTGCTACTACACGAAATTGGTCATTCGTTGATGGCTCAAGCTCTTGGATTACGCGTCAAGGAAATAGTCATAACCCCTTTGGGAGGAATGGCTAGCATCGAAGGCCTATCTAACCGCCCCATCGACGAAGCAAAAGTTGCAGCTTGCGGGCCACTCATTAATCTTGTTATCGCTGGCATTTGCGCACTCATTGATTCTGATTTGGCTTATTTAGTCATGCTCATTAATTTAGGGCTTGGCCTCGGAAACTTGTTTCCAGTTTTCCCTCTCGACGGCGGACGCATCATACGCGGATTTTTTTCTGCTGCCACCAACCCCGTCGACGCCATCAACAGCGTAGGGAAAATATCTAATTACTTATGCTTAGTGCTTTTACTATTCGGATATAGATTTGATTTTTTGATTTTCGCTTTGGCCATCAGCGTTTATTGCGTAGTTGTTCAGAAAAAAGAACTGTTCATGCAAGTGCTAGCCAATGGCAGGTCTCCTAGTCTAAGCCTAAGCCAAACCATCAGCAAAACGTTTCGATATTTTCGTGATGGCGACCGTTATCACACGCCACCACCGCCGGATCCACATCGTAAAGAACCTAACGAGACAAGCGGTTCCCTCGAAGACTTTGGCGGCACTCTAGAAGAATACTTTGAAAATAAAAAATAATGTTACTACCCCTATTACTTAGCCTTTGTCAACAAAGCCACGCGCCAGCCTTCAACATTCCACGAGTATTGCTAAGCATCAATGGTCAGCATATCCACAGCGATGAGGTCAATGAGATGGTGGACTATTACCGAACATATCGCAGCCAGGAATCCACACAGAGTCTTATCCTGAAAGCGGTAGCGACTATCATTCCGCAAAAGCTGATGCTTTCAGTTTTACCCGCTGAAGCGGTTGTACTCAAAGAAGAAATCGAACAGCTTCACTTAAAACTAAGCAGTGGCGAGAGTTTCGAGCAACTCGCTAAACAGTACTCACAAGACTCCGAAGCGCCAACTGCTGACGGCCGCTACACTTTCGCCCGCGAACGCACTGTTTATCCTTTCGACATCTATAGCTTCACAGTAAAGGTCAACGATTACTCTGCTCCATTCGTCACCAAATATGGCTATCACATCTTACAACCACTGAGGTTCATTCACGACGACACCAAAGCAGACCTTCAGGTCGAAGTGCGCCACATCTTGCTGATGTACCCAACTATGATTGCACTCGAAAAATCCGAGGAAGACGTAAGGGAGTATATTGAGAATAAATTACAACAAGCCAAAATCGTGGTTTACGAAATTGGCTTGAAAAACATTGTTGCGCACGACCTACGCGATCAATTAACACTTAGCTCTCTTCTGGTGGCGCCAAGCGGACCAACGGTTGATTAGCGTCGACGTTGTCGCCAACAGCAACGAGCACTTCGACAACGACACCACCGCCCTGACAGCAAACTTCGTTTTGCATTTTCATGGCTTCGAGCACAGCGACTGAAGCTTCAGCCGACAATTCATCGCCCACTGCCACACTGATACTAATAATCAATCCGGGCATGGACGCTTTAATCAATTCGGCCTTGGGTGGGCCTTGACCAGCAACTGCCTGAGCAGCACGTTCTCGTTCGTCAAACGCAGTCATCATGAAAGACTCACCTGCAATATTTACCGCAAGGTGTTGTTCATCCGTTTCTTCAATCGATGCGGCAAAAGAGCGCCAATCGAGTACAGCGGCATATTGGCCACGGCGATCGACATCAATAAAGTCGGCTGAGATTTCGCGACCGTCGATCGTTACAGACATGGCTTCGCCGCCAAGTTCTGTTACTTCAACCTCGAAGGTGCGTCCTGATTTTGATTCAATGAAGTATTTCATTCAATTACCCCGTGAATGTTGTTCGCGACGTGCCGCACTAACCCAAGAGTCAGCGACACCTTCACCAGATGAAACAGCGCGGCGCTTCCCAGCACGCTGGCGATGCATAGCCACGACAATCGCAGCAATTTCTTCGAGGTCGTCAGGCGCTTCCTCGCCGATGCCATGATGACGCTCTTCTTCCATGTAACGCTCAAGAAAACCCGTGTCGTAATTGCCTTCAATGAATTCTTCACTCTGCAAAACATTAAGCGCAATGCCCGCCGAGGTTTTCACCCCACCAACATGCAACTCTTGCAGCATACGCAACATTCTGCGGCGCGCCTCTTGGCGATTACTGCCATAAGCAATCAGTTTAGCGAGCATCGAATCATAGTATGGTGTAACTTCCATTGACGGGTATACACCAGAGTCGATTCTTACACCAGGACCACCAGGCCAACGCAGATTGTCGACAACTCCTAGGCTTGGCATGAAATTATTTTCTGGATCTTCTGCATTCAAACGCACTTCGATAGCATGCCCACGTGGATGCCGTCCGGCTAAGTGATCGACCTTTTCGCCACCAGCGACCTTAATCATCTGTGCAATCAAATCGACATTGTAAACTTCTTCAGTAATGCCATGCTCGACCTGAATACGAGTGTTCATCTCCAAGAAATAAAACTTGCCCCGTGACCACAAAAATTCGACGGTGCCCGCAGATTCGTAATTAACTGCCCTAGCTGCCTCGACTGCCGCATTGCCCATTGCCTCACGTGTGTCTTGGTCAATTACCACCGACGGCGCTTCTTCAATTAACTTTTGATGACGACGCTGGATGCTGCATTCACGCTCTCCGAAATGAACCACATTGCCGTGGCGATCGGCGAGAATCTGAATCTCAATGTGGCGTGGCTTGACAATAAATTTTTCGATGTACATGCGACCATCGCCGAATGCAGACTGCGCTTCGCCCGAGGCTGTTTTAAATGCGCTTTCTATTTCGTCGGCGGCATGCACCACGCGGATACCTTTTCCTCCGCCACCAGCGGATGCCTTAAGCATTACTGGGTAGCCCATTTCGTCAGCCTGTTTACGTGCTTCATCGGCATTGGCCACCGCCTCTAAGGAGCCTGGAACTACGGGCACTCCTGCCTTAATCATCGCTGCTCGTGCAGCTAACTTGTCGCCCATGGTTGCCATTGCCGATGCAGACGGACCAATGAACTGTAAACCAGCAGCGATAACATCGTTAGCAAACTTTCCGTTCTCGGCTAAAAACCCGAATCCTGGGTGAATTGCATCGGCGCCACTTTGTTTAGCAATCTGAATAATCAAATCACCGCGCAAGTAAGACTCGGCCGGCGTGTTGCCGCCTAAAGGAAATGCTTGATTGGCATAACGCACATGCAATGCATTGCGATCGGCATCGGAATAAACAGCAACAGTTTCGATACCGATGTCGCGACACGAACGCTGAATGCGCACTGCAATTTCACCGCGATTTGCGATTAAAACTTTTCTGACAGCCATGACTAGAGAGGGATTGAACCGTGTTTCTTCGGAGGATTTGACACGCGCTTAGTACGTAACAACGCCAAAGCACGGCACAAACGTGGACGAGTTTCTGACGGCGTGATGACGTCGTCAATCAAACCGCGCTCCGCGGCCATGTAAGGATTAGCAAACAAATCAGTGTACTCTGCAACCTTATCGGCTTCCGTTTGCTGTGGATCATCTGACGCAGCAATTTCACGACGGTGAATAATCTTGGCCGCCCCCGTTGCTCCCATTACCGCGATTTCTGATTGGGGCCACGCGACATTCCAGTCACCTCCCGTAGGTTTTGATGACAACACACAGTATGCACCACCATAAGCTTTCCGTGTAACAACCGTCAATTTAGGCACCGTAGCTTCGCAGTATGCGTAGAGTAATTTTGCACCACAGCGAATAATTCCGCCGTGCTCTTGGTCGGTACCTGGCATAAAACCTGGCACATCTTCAAATGTAACAATCGGGATGTTAAACGCATCACAGAAACGTACGAAACGCGCTGCTTTTTCACTAGCGTTAATGTCGAGAACAC
>JAPYTC010000044.1 GCA_029941685.1 Planctomycetota bacterium
ATGCTTACCGTCGTTTATCGTTTGTTGCAGCAGGTCATGCCTAGTCATGCTTATTTTGGCGAGAAAGATGCTCAGCAATTGTGTTTAGTACGCCAGATGGTTTCCGAGTTGAACTTGCCAGTCGAAATCGTTGGCTGCACGCTTGTTCGTGATGCTGATGGCTTGGCTTTGTCTAGTCGTAATCTGCGCTTGTCTGATACGGCGCGAACTAAAGCTCTGTTACTGTCGAGTGCCTTACAGTGCGCCGCTAATAGCTTTCGTCAGGGCGAACGCGATGTTCAGCAGTTAACTGTCGAGATGAACGAAGTGCTAAGGGACCCACAGCTTAAGATAGCTTATTGCGCCATCGTCAACGAAAAAACTTTTGCCGAACTAAAGGAGCAGGTCGACGTGCCGTCACGTGTTATTATCGCTGCTGAAGTAGGTGGTGTTCACCTACTCGACAACTTGTTGCTTGTTTCTTAAATGAATTCTTCATCTTTGTACATCGACGCGCCGGCGAAAGTAAATTGGCATTTGCAGGTGGTGGGCAAGCGCAGTGACGGCTTTCATGAATTGTTGAGTTGTTTTGCCACTTTAGATTTGTGCGACCGTGTTGTTGCCGAAGTGATGCCCGGCGCCCCCAAGTCGTGTATTCAGTTGTTGTCTGCCTCTACACAGGGTAATTATTTTCCTCTCGACCCAAGTAATTTAATCTTACGAGCTGAAAAGATATGGCGCGAGAGCGGAGGACTAGCTCCTGCAATCGCTTGGAGTGTTGAGAAAAATATTCCTTCACAGGCGGGGCTTGGTGGCGCATCATCTGATGCGGCGGCGGCTCTAATGTTATTGCAAGAGCACGCAACACAGCGTTTGCCTGATTCTGCCATCGAGCATATTGCCGGTCTACTTGGCGCCGACGTCACGTTTTTCTTGCAAAGCAGTAGCCCAGCACTCATGGCTGGCCGTGGCGATATTTTTGTTTCTGACATTAAACTGCCTGCAAGGTGGGTGGTGCTGGCGATTCCTGAATTTAGTATCGAAACTCCGGCAGTGTTTGCCGAGCTCAATGCCCCGGATTTCACCGGAGCACAGGTAATAGAAGCCAAGGTCGGCTCCGAACCCGGTCCTAACCAACTGTTCGAGCCCGCTCTAGCTGTCGCACCACAGCTAGGTGAATTCGTTGCACAGTTGTCGCAGTTTGCAAATTTTTGCATGAGTGGTAGCGGTTCAGCAATGTTCGCTGCATTCGCCAGCCAAGACCAAGCAAACTCATGCGCATTGAGTGTTAACCATTTGTGTAAGGACGTTATCGTTTCGCAAGTCATCCCTGGAAACGTTCTCGATACCCCTAAAAGTATTTAATGGCACAGGTTCACATTATTGGACTCGGGCGGGTTGGTAAAGCGCTTACTCTGGCTCATGAAAATGCCAAAGATGAAGTGTGTGAATCAGCTCCAACGGTTGTTTTTGCAGTGCCTGATGATAAGTTGTCTGATGCGGTGACCGAATATGCTGCCCATCATTCTTGTAAGGATAAATTCGTGGTGCACGTCAGCGGCATTCATGGCCTAGAGGTTTTGCAGCCTGCAGCCGACAGCGGAGCGGCTGTTGCAGCACTGCATCCAATTATGCAATTTGTTGACCCCGAAACCGATGTCGAGAATATCAAGTCAAGTTACGTTAGCTGTAGTGGCAATAAAGATGCGCAGGCGCGGTCTCTGAAACTGATTGCTAGTTGGGGCGCACAGATGATTGTTTTTGACGGCAGTGTCGATCGCCGCCAATATCATTTAGCTCTGTCATTAGCAAGTAATCATGTTACCGGCTTAATGGCTTGGGCTAACGAGTTACTCGCTCCGGCACTCGGCGTACACAGTTCCGAGGTTGTCGCGCAAATGGCGGCGCGGGCCGTAAGTGCAGCGAGCGACGACAACCCAATAAGTTCGCTGACCGGGCCAGTGGCACGCGGTGATGCTCAAACCATCGCCCAGCATTTGCAAGTCTTGAATGAACAACAACAACAGCGCTATGCCGGATTGCTCCTGAACTTGCAGGCCTTGGTTGACGAGCGCAATAATGGTTGAGTATGTCCAAACCGAATTATCATCGCAGTTAGCGCTGTCGATATTCGTAGAAAACGAAGATCTCCTGCGTCAGCAACTTGATGCCCTGAATGGGGTGGTGGCGACTGTTGAATTGCGGTTAGATAATGCCCCGCTTCAATTGCAGCTAAATGCGATAGTTGAAGGCTACACGAATTTTAATTTTATTTTATGCAATCGTGCTGCACCACAGGTTGATTATAAGGTCGACGCCAGCGAGCAGGTATTTGTTGACTGGCCTAACGACAGTGCGCTGCCTGCGACGCTCGAAAGGTTTCGCGTGATTCATTCGTGGCACGCGCACGATGCTCAAACAAAATATGATTTAGCAAAGATTGCCGATGATTTAGTGGCTGTTCGCCGCAAAGGTGACTTGTGCAAAATGGTGCAGTGGTGTGATTACGTCGAAGATTTCGAGCTATATGCCGATATCGATTTGTGCTTCGCCCAAGGAGCTGCGGCGAAGTTTTCGCGCATCGTTTCTCTGCTTAACGAAGCACCATTCATGTACGTTTGTTTGCCGCAGTTGCAAACCGCCGTCGGGCAATTCGATTTACCAACGGCGACTCAATATTTTGCGAACGGTATCGGCCCTCAAACCGACTTATGCGGAGTTGTCGGCGACATCAATGTCGTCACCTCGCAAAGCCCGCAACTTTGGCATACAGCGATGGCCGAGGCGCAGCCACAACAGAGTTTCGCCTACGTGCCCTTACCTGTGGCCAACCTAGAATCGTTTCAAGAGATCATTCAGGCATGCCAATTTAAAGCATTGTCGGTTACCAATCCTTATAAGGGTTGGGCAGACAGCTATGCTGCCGTAGCTAGTGGCTTTGGCACGGCAAACTTTTTATTGTCCAGTGGCGATGACTACCATGCATTTTCAACCGACGGAGTGGGCGCATTACAGGCCTTGGCCAATCACGGATTCACTCCAAATCACAAACTGTTAGTTATTGGCAATGGCGGGGCAGCGCAAAGTGTAGTGCAATTCGCTTTGCATAACCAAGTAGAGGTTAGTGTGTGCGCGCGCCGTCCACAGTTGAGCGCCGACTGGGGATGCCCGAATTACTCGCTTACTGAAGTCGAGTTAAATCATTTCGACACATTCATTCAAGCAACAAGTTTGGGCTCCGAGCAACAACCAGGATGCATTTTGCCCGGCATCGATTTGCCAGCTGATGCGCTTGCTTTAGACATGGTCTACCGCCCAGCCGAAACGGAATGGTTGCAGCAAGCTCGTGAATGCGGGGCAACTGCGATAATGGGGGTCGAAATGTTGTTTGAGCAATTCCAGTCGCAATTCGAGCTGTTCAATGCGCGCCCAGCCTTGGTATTAATCGGGATGCGCGCGAGTGGTAAGAGTACTTTAGGCCAGCAGCTTGCTGATACATTGCAGCTGCCATTTCTTGATTTAGATCAACTTCTTGAAGACCAGCACCAACGCAAAATAAACGAATGGCTCAGTTCAGATGCCGCATCTTTCCGTGAATGCGAGTCTGAAATGTTGGCGGCAGCATTGCAGTCACCGAATTGTATTATTGCGACCGGCGGTGGAGTCGTCGAGAACGAAGAGTCCAGAGCATTACTCGAACAGCACCCAAAAGTGTTGTTGCTAGAGTGTGATCGCGCAACATTGCAGCAGCGCCAACAGCAAAACACTCGTCCGCCGCTAACCCAGCACCAACTCGGGCAAGAAATAGCGGTGATTGACGCCCGCCGCCAAGAGTGGTATGCGCAATGTGCCGACGGTCAAGTGGACAGTTCTTTATCTATTGCCGAATCTATCGAACAAGCGCGCGTTTTTTTTATAAACTAGTAGAGTGTTAAGCATTGCCATCCTGTCACTGTGTACGTTGTCCCAAGAACCCATTGAGTCATCGCCGGTTGAGACTAGTGGACAGAAACTTTCGGCATTGATTGAGCAGGCAACGAGCGCATCCGCTGCCGTCGAACTTCGCGGAAAATTACGCGTATTAAATGCCGAGTGGCCAGTACTGCCTTCGCGACTGCTTGAGGTTACTTTGCTTGCCCAACCCGAAAATAACGCCACAATCACCGCAGCGATTCGACTTGCCGGGGAACTCGGTTCTACCAATGACGATTTGTTACGACGTTTGTCGGCGTTGCTTGACTCTCGCCAATTCGCCACCGTGTCGCGATCGGCATTGTCGACAATTTGCGGTCGCGAGTTTGCCGATGGCGATGCTTTTGACGCGTGGTATGTTAGCGCCCAAGGGCAAGGTCGCGAAGTTTGGCTCGAAACCGTTTTGCAGCAGCAGTGGCAGCAGCAAGAACAGCTTTGGGAGCAGCGTCTTAGCCGCTCGCCGTCGGCAGCGGTAATTGCCCTGGCCATGCAGCATCGGCGACGTGCCGTTCGTCAGCTCGCATTTACCAGTCTGGCGCATTTCGACACTGCCGACCTCGACGAATCATCGCGCACACTAGTCGATGACGCCTTTCGTGAAGCATTCGACATCGAACGCGATTTGCAATTGCGCATTCAGTTGATTCAGCAGACATCACGATTTGTTGTCGGTAACGAGGCGCTCACGTTATTGCTGCGTGCTATTGAGCAGGGCAAGCCAAACGAAGCTACCGAGGCATCGCGCCAACTCGCATTTATTACGCCAAGTGAATTTGCATGGCAAGCTTTGTTGAGGGCCATCGATGGTGGTTATGCGACTGTCGACGGACAACCCGCATCTAATAGCGCCAACGCAGCCACTCGTCTTGCACTCTGGACGGGATTCAGCACTTTAAGTTTACGTCCAAGCGACACTAGGCAGTCGGCTATTGATTTGCTGCTACAAAGAGGGCTCAGCCAAGAATCTGACCCAGCAGTACTAGAAAAAATTTACGTTTGCACTGGACGCCAAGCTGGTATCGAGTTCTTGCCGATTCTAGAGGCCGTATTATTCGATAAACAGCGCGATGTCTTGCATCGCAGTGCAGCATTGTTGTCGATGACCGCGATTGCCGAGCGTGCTAGTGCAGCATCTTCAATTTCTAAACTGGTCATCCTTCTCTTAGGTGATACCGAAAAACAGGTGCGCGCGCAGGCTATTGTTTCATTGCGCAGGCTTAACCCTGACGGCGCTTTTGAATTGCTTGCCGATCGTCTTAGCCAAGAAACTCAGGTCGTCCTGCAAAAGCAACTGCTAAGCGCCTTATCGCAACAACGCAGTATCCCCATTGTCGACAAGTTGCTCACTTTCGTTCCACCGGTCGAATTGATCGAAGTTTATTCTCGTGCGATGGTGTTTCAGATCGCTAATGACGTGGTTATGTTGTCGCGCGCTGTAGATGCTTTAAGTTTGCGACAGTCTTATCAAACAGCATTGTTGTTAGTGCGCGCTTTTCCTCTAGAGAATATATCGGTTGAGGGCACGGCAGATGTCAACCGTTTGCATGCGAAAGTGCTGTCCCAGCAATTGCTTAAGCAGGGGCTTAACGAGAGTAACGCTCTGTTTTTTGACGACGCCTTGCTACGCCTTAATGACTTGCAGTTAGTTGGTGCTGGCGAAGGTATGTGGTTCGAGTATGAAATAAAATTACGCTTGCTGCGCGGCGATGTTCAACTTTGCATCGAGCAAATGTTATCTGTCGCGGGTAGCGACATTAGTGATACGGCTAAATGGACGCTTGCGCTTGATGTCATGTCAGCTGCTGTTGAGCAGCAGATTGATGGTGCGGTAGAAAACGTGCGTTTGGCGATGCAGGCTGCCGGTGCCTTACCTGCCGAATTAGAGTTTCGAGCTTCGCAGTTATTTGATATTTCTACGCCACCGCAATTGCGAGACGACAATGCCGAACAAGACCAAAGCACAACCGAATAATTCGCGCTGGTTAAGTACTTCGCCGAGCAAAAGGTATCCGCAGAATGCTGCGAAAAGAGCTTCTGTGCTCATGATGATGGCGGCATCGCTCGGTGGCGCATGCACTTGGGCAATGGCTTGCAGAGTGAAGGCAGCTCCGATGGCGAACACTCCGCTATAAAGCACTGAGGGAGCAGCATTAATCCATGCCGTGCTGCTTTGCGGCTCGAAAATAATTCCGTAGGTTGTGCAGAAAACCGCCACCAATAAAAATTGGCGACTGGCCAGCAAGACGGCAGGAACTTTTTTTGCCAGATAATCGAGTAACAAAACCTGTCCGGCCCACATGCAGGCGCCAAGAGTTACTAAAGCATCTCCGAGTTGCATCGAGAAATTGTTGACACTAAGAAAATACATACCAGCCAAGACTGCAATCGCACCAAGCCATGTTTTGGTGGCTATTTTGTGCGACCAAAATGAAGCAAGTATCGGTGTAAGAATCACATAGATGCTCGTCAGGAAGCCAGCTTTAGAGGCGGTTGTCCATTGGATACCGATTTGTTGGAGAACGGAGCCCGTTAATAAAATTGTGCCGAGCCCGATGGTTGGCCAGCGATGTACTGTTGAGCGACGATCAGCCAGAGGTATACGCCTAACAAATGGCTGGATGCATAACCACCCAAGAAAAAACCGCACACCCGTGAACGAGATGGGACCAAGGTCGTCCATAGCGGCACGTTGTGCAACAAAACCACTGCCCCAAATTGCGGCAGTGGTCAGTAGGTAGAGGTCAGCTTTTAGTCGCTGACGATTAGAGTGTGCCACTAATGTAAGTGCCGTGGAAACCGATAATATTGTTGAGGATTCCGATTACTGATGTCCAATCATCCGGAGATGAATACATCGTAGTTATGGTCGCGCCTTCAGGCACTAAGTCTTCTGCGACTGGCAACTCTTCGCCGGGAATTTCCATACCAAAAATGACGAAAGATTCGGCGTGAACCGAAAAACTATCAGCAGTGGTTTGGATGCCCGAACAACTGAAAGTCAGAAGGAGAGAAAGTAATGCGAGGTATTTGATAACATAAAACTATCTGTGCCTTGTGCCGATTGCAAGAACCTTGTAAACTACGCGGCCTCAACCGCGGGGTGGAGCAGCTGGCAGCTCGTCGGGCTCATAACCCGGAGGTCACAGGTTCGAATCCTGTCCCCGCTACCAAAACAACAGAGCCTTGCTTAATCGCAAGGCTCTGTTTCTTTTTATCGTACTACTTGGTTAGGGCGCCACAACCGTTTACACCTAGTAGTGGCGTCGAATCAAAAGGCATGGACACGGTAGGCGCGAACAGCTGCACAGGGTCGCGGAATTATTGAGTATCAGCAAGAGGCAAGGGGCATGAAGCCGGCGAATACGGCTAGCAGAGGGAGAGGGGATGTGGAGAATTTTATTCCACGATGCTAGAGAGAATAATCACATTCTATAATGAAATATTCTAGTTTTTATTGTATTTGCAAGCGAATAAACATCGTTACTGCGAACTTTCCCGGCGCTAATAACCTCTATTCTGCCGTCAGCCTGTTGAATAAGGGCAGTTAAGCAGCTCGCGCCCTCAAGAGCAGTGGCGTAACCTCCAGAAGTTAATATGGAGGCAAACCCTAGATCAATGAGTCGTTCGAGGCTGTCGGGCAGTGATTTGCAGGTGTCAAAGGCCTTGTGGAAGGTGCAAGGGAGTGGGGCGCAAATATGCAGCAAGTCGGCAGATGGTGCCTCGAGCAGCTGCGAGTCCCTTACAAAACCAAAGACGAAGCCGTCGGCATGGTGCTGTTTAAACCACTCGGCATCGTCGGCGAGCTGAACGAACGATGCCGCCGAAACCTCAAATCCTGGATGGCTGTTGCGCAGCATTACCCGAACCTCGATATCGAGCTCTCTTTTAATGTCTAAAAACACTTTGCGATTGGCAGTCAAGCCATCGACTTCAAGTGCGCTACACAACTCGAGACGGCTAGCTCCTTGGGCAACGGCAATACGCGCCTCGGCGAGCGAAGTGACACAGCGTTCGATAAACATTTACTCAATCATACCGAGGTTGCGAAACATGTTCTGCGATGATTCCGTGGCCGATAATGAAGGAGAGCATTCTACGCCAACGGGTTTGTCATAACCTAGTTTGATTAGTTCTGTGAACACTCGCGAATAATTAATTTCGCCAGTACCCGGTTCGTTACGCCCTGGATGGTCAGCTAGCTGAATGTAACCGACTTGGTCAAAACCGTCGTTTAGATGCCCGCAAAGGTCTCCTTCGGAGATTTGCATGTGATATAAATCCCAGTTTATTTTAACCCACGGCGAATTCACTTCTCGGCAAATACGCACGGCGTCAACACTGCCATATAAACAATGCCCTTGGTGATCACGCCGGATATTCATCGGTTCAATAATCAGCATCACCTCATATTGCGCCGCGATATCTTTCACCAAATTTAAGCCGGTGATTACATGCTCATGCATCTCGGCTTGAGTCATGCCCGGCTGGTCATTGCCGGCAACCACCGTCATCATTGGCGCGCCAATTTGCTTAGCTGCCTTGCATGAGGCCTCAATCTCGGTTACGAACTTTGCGTGGTTGTCAGGGTTGTTCATGCCAGGCACAAATCCCCATCCTGTGAACTGCGTAACTTTTACATCATATTTCTTGCATGCTTCGGCAATCGCGCCAAGCTTTTTATTGCGCCACGGCCAGAATTCTACGAAATCAAAGCCTAATTCTTTAGCTTTGCCAATCCGCTCGACGAATGGCATATTGTATAACCACATTTCTATATTCAGGGCCAAATCAAGCGATTTAGCAGTAGCAGACGGCACTCTCGTCGCAGAAGCGCCGCTGATAAAAGGGGTTAGGGCAGTGCTAGCATAGGCAGCCGCACCCAATTGCAAAAAACTACGGCGGGTTGATTTATTAGTCATTTATACATTTTTAACAGCATAATATCAAGAAAGCAAAGGAAAATAGGGTATATTTGTACGACACAAACTCGATTTAATCACATCATGTCAAATAAACTTCTTTATACCTTAGCGGGCGCATTTATTGCTGCACCGCTGCTTGCCCAAGATCCAGCCCCATCCGCGATGTGGCATACGATCGGCGCTACAGACTACGCTAACCTCGGCTCTAAGCTAGTGGAGATCGGCGATCTTAATGGCGATGGGAAAACGGACTTCTTATCGCTTGCACCCCAAGCCGATGTCTACAATTTCTCAAGTGCTGGCCGTGTTACTGCCCTCTCGGCCTTAGATGGCAGTCAACTATGGGAATACGTCGGCTGGCAAGATGCGCAACGCTTCGGCGCATTCGTTTCTTACCCTGGTGATATCAATGGTGATAATATCGATGACATCGTGGTTGCCGAGCCTTCAGCTAACTACAACAGCCTTATCAATTGCGGACGCATTACAGGCGTCTCCGGTGCCAATGGCTCTGTTCTCTGGCAAAAGCATGGTGCATCAAGCTATGCAGAGCTCGGCCGCTCGGTTATCGCAATTGGCGATTCAAATGGCGATGGTATCGGCGATTTACTATTGTCGCAGCCGATGGCGTCAACCGGTAGCTTGACTCGCAATGGTGTGGTCGAATTAATCAGTGGTAACTCATACATCAATATTTGGACAGCCGAAGGTACTCGCGATGGCGAGATGCTCGGCGCTGGTACTAAAGTCGTTGACGATGTAGACGGTGATGGTCTGCAAGATGTGTTGACTTATTCTCCCGAAGCATCGACTAACGGCCATTACTTTAACGGTGTGGTTACCATGTTGTCATCGGCTGACGGCGCGCAGTTGTGGCAGCTCGAAGGTGGTGCGTCTTTGGCTCGGCTCGGTGAAGCAGCGACCTTTGGTGGTGACATAGACAATGACGGCTTCGGAGATATCGTCCTGCGCAGTCCAGGTGCTTCAACGAACGGCTTTTTCGATAATGGCTCTATTAGCGTGGTTAGTGGAGTTGGAGGCACTATCTTGTGGACGCAGGATGGTCCGACACACGGCTCTGCTTACGGTTCTTCATACAAGTTTATTAACGATATCAATGGCGACGGTGCTCAAGATATGTTGGTTGGTGTTCCGGGTGAGTCAAGTAACGGCCTTTCTGAGAACGGTGCCATCCGCGCTCTTTCGGGTTTTGACGGCACAATGCAATGGGAGATATTCGGCACATCTAACTTTGGCCAACTTGGTTCTAGTTTCATCATTTTAGGTGACGTCAACGCAGATGGCAGCGATGAGTTCGCAACGGGTCTCGATACAGCGGGCACTCAAGGACGCATCGATAATGGCTATCTACAAGCTCATTCAACAGTTGACGGTTCGATGTTGTGGCGCTTCGATGGCACCACTAGCGGCGAGCAAATGGGTAAAGTTACTTTGCTAGTTGACGATATCTCTGGTGACGGTATCCGCGATATTGTTGTAAGTAGCCACCTAGCCGACGTGGCTGGATTTGGTGATAACGGTAAAGTTACGGCAATAGCTTCGAATGATGGGCATCATCTATGGAGCGTCCATGGTGACGAAAACCAAGAGATGCTCGGTAAAGACATGAAGTCAGCATCTGATATAGATGGTGATGGCATTGAAGACCTATATGCATTCTCTTCACGCGCCGACACTCATGGCTTACGCGATAACGGAATGGTAAAAGTTATTTCAACTAACGACGGCAGCACAATTTGGCGCTATGACGGCGGCCACGACGGTGATCGTGTTGGTGATGCGCGAGTCCTCAGCTACGACCACGATTTTGACGGCGCACGCGATCTGATTTTGGGTAGCGGTTTAGCTGCATCCGGTGGCATGTTGAATAACGGAGCAGTAGTTGCTTTGTCGTCAGGTAAAGCCTTACGCTTGGTCGTTGATCGTTTCCGTTCGGGCGGATGGGCGACTTTATCATTGCGCGGAATGCTTCCGGGCAGTCGTGCGCATTTCTTTGGTACGCTCTTTGGGCCAGGCGCCACTGTAATGGTTCCGGGGCTCACCTTAGCGTTGTACCCACCGGTAATCTTCTTGGGTGGCAACGATGCCGATGTTAACGGCCACGCGCAGATCAATAAGCGTGTACCTA
>JAPYTC010000045.1 GCA_029941685.1 Planctomycetota bacterium
CAACAACGCTGACATACTCGAAGTTACTCCTGCGAGCTCAGCGCTGATGCGTCAAGCACAGACTGCTGCAAACAACCTCGACTTCATGAATGCTAGCAATGCTTTTGCTGAAGCTGCATCAAAGGCTGATGAATCTTACATGCGCTCCTTTGCAGAACTGCGCAATGGCGAAACTTTGATTGCCTGGGCCGCAAGCGATGCTTCGCAATATGATTCGGCAATAACATTGTTAAAAACTTGGGTGGAAGAAAACCCTCGTTCTTTTTGGCTGCCACGGGCCCAAATGGCATTGGCGGGCGCTTTGGCTAACACCGGAGATATTGATAGTGCTACTGCAATGATGGAGGGGCTTTCCAATCTCGCCTTCGCTGAAACATTGGCACGACACATTGAGTTGCAAGCTAACGTAATTCGTTGCGAAGCCTTTTTAATCGGTGGACAAGCGCAGTCCGCTCAAAGCCGACTCAGTACCTTAGGAGACAACCTCGGTAGTATGATTCGCAATTCGAATACACCGGTTGCCTTGCTTAGCAAAGCACGTAGTCTTTACTCACAAGTGCAAATACTTAATGGTCAGGCTATTCAAGCCACCGAAGGCGTAGCTGCATCTCAGTCCTACTGGAAACAACTTGCTGATGCCGAGGATACTACCCCCGTGGTGCGCTCCGCTGCTTGGCTAGGACTAGCTGAAGCAGCTATCGAAACTAACGAGCTCCGCTCCGCACAACTTCAGCTAGCCAAGATTGTAGCTATTATGCCAGCATCGCCAAACGTTACACCTCAGGCACTATATAAGCTGGCATCTGTTAGCGCATCACTCGAAGATAGTAAGTCTTCCCGTTCAGCCGCTCAGCGCCTGAACACAAATTACCCAAATTCTATATGGGCAATAAAAGCCAATTCAGAAGGACTATAATCCGCCTGAGATTGCTAGAATCGACT
Source organism: Planctomycetota bacterium (assembly GCA_029941685.1). Classification (GTDB taxonomy): domain Bacteria; phylum Planctomycetota; class UBA1135; order UBA1135; family UBA1135; genus JAPKEZ01. The sequence goes on from JAPYTC010000045.1 coordinate 943, forward strand.
CCTCAAACTGCGGCAACTCTCCCGCAAGAAACAATAATCAATCATGTCAAAAGTTCGTAACTTCATCCCAGCACTAGCTGGCGTACTACTTACCTCACCCCAACTGCTTGCTGCAGAAGACGGTGGCGCATCAATCATCGACGGTATCAAGAATGCCGGTGCAATTGGTGCTTTCATTATTCTTATGTCTGTAGTGGCTATGGCTTTGATCATCGAACACTTCGTGACTATTAAGCGTGAAAAACTTGCACCACCAGAAGTCATCGATGAAATCGAAGAACTGTTTAACGACAAGAACTACCAAGAAGCTCTAGAAGCATGTGAAGCCGAACCTTGTTACTTCACTAACGTAGTTCTCGATGGAATTCGCAAAATTGGGCATCCTTTCCCAACGATCGAAAAGCACCTCGAAGAAAAGAACGAAGAAGAAAACCTCAAGCTACAACAGAAGATTGGCTGGCTCAGCCTTATTGCCGGTCTAGGCCCGATGATGGGTCTGTTCGGTACTGTTTGGGGAATGGTTGGCGCTTTCGCCAAGATTAGCTCAGCGGGTGCTGGTGGCGTAAACCCTGCCGACTTCGCGGGCACCATCTCATTGGCCCTGATGACGACTGTACTAGGTCTTGTAGTAGCTATCCCTACCACTGCTTTCTTTGCTTTCTTCCGTAATAAAGTTCAAATGTTGTCCCTTGAAATCGGCACAATTGTTGAAGATTTATTCGAGCGCTTCCGTCCAGAAGCCAAGGAACTGTCAAAGTAATCCTTAACTATGACTAAACGTAAACCGAAAGAAGTAGAGGAGATCATAATCGACATGACGCCGATGATTGACATGACATTCCTGTTGATTATCTTCTTCATCTTAGTTAACGATATGTCTAAGAAAGATCTCGAAGAACTCAAGCTGCCAATCGCTATGGAAGCTGGGCACGACGAGCCACCTGAACGGCGCCAAATTCTAAACATTCGCTGGTTTCCCGCCGGTGGTGTCCCTGAAAGCATAAAGAGGCAATACCGCGAAAAACTTGGGGTAGACATCCCAGACAACCAAGAGTGGTCAGACATCGTGTGGCGTGGTCAAATTTTGTACTACCCCAACATTGACACCGGCGGACGCACCGACCCAATTCGTCGTGGCCGCCCTGATTACTACTGGAAGCTAGCCGAGACTATGGAGTTAGTCTGGGTGCCTGAATTTGAGCGAGTGTTTGACAAAACATTAGGGAAAGACCTTCCTGACGACCCAATCTTGCTTCGCGCCGACCGCAACACTCCTTTCAAATACTTACAAAAGATCATGGAAGTCTGTACACGTGACGGCATCCTTATCTGGAAGGTACAACTTGCAGCTTCGGAAGATCCAAACGTCGTGGCTGCCCGCGAAGAGGCGAAAGCTAAATAATCATGTCCAGGAAGAAAAAGAAAAAGTTTGAACCAATCAGGACGGACATGACGCCGATGATCGACGTTGTGTTCTTGCTACTGATTTTCTTCATCGTTACCCTTAAGTTCAAGATTCTAGAAGGTCGCCTCGATGCTGCTTTACCGAAAGATCGTGGTACATCGACCATGGAAGCTGAAGAAATCGAAAAGATCGATATTCTGATTAAGGTTGCCGAACCTGGCATTTTGGTTGATGATAGCGACCTCAAGGGTCTGTTGTTGTACCAAGGTCGTCAGATCAAAGTTCAAATAGGCGCACAATCATTCCGCTACAATCCTTTCGACATCGCAGAACCAGAAGATCCGCTCCCAGAATTAACCAGCTTCTTGCAGACCCTGCTTCGAAGCCAAGAATACAGCGTCGAAGACACTCCTGTGTCCCTCGACGCGCGTAAGGGTGTCGTTTACGGAGACATTGTGGTACTACTTGATGTCGTTATCCGCGAGAGATTTCAAAAAGTGTCCTTCGCCGGTACTCAAGAACAAGACTAAACTCTTTGCTTTGGTCGATTTAGGGTACTTTTAGCATAGCGAATTACACCGAGAATTGCTAATCTGTCCCTCCCTCTCTTACGAGAGGGCTCTCCTGAATCCCCCGCATTCTTTAATGTCGTTTTACGCGATAAAAAATGAAAATCATCCTTAATTCCGCCGCCTTCACCATCTCACTTGCGCTCTTCGTTGGCGCTTGTGCGTCTTCTGAGTCAGACTTCGAAACACGAACTGACAACCCAGAAGATTCTGCTGTTACTAATCAGCAGAGCGAGTCGAACCTCGTCCAAGATGCTCAACTTGCCAACTCCCTGCGCGATCAACAGATTGCGATGTTGGTACGTGAACACGTTACCCGTGCTCGCCATGCTTATGCCGATGCGCGTTTGCTTGAGGCAGAAGACGACTTGCTTGCTGCACTGCAGCTAAACGCTGGTGCGATTGATGCGACCGCTCTACTCGAGCAAGTGCAAATCGCTTTGGGGCGTGCCAACACCGATATCACGGGCTCTAACGATGACGTTTTGCTTCGTGCAAAAGCGCGCGGTGAACGTTTGGGAGCCGATGCCCGCGCCAACCTAAGCGCCGCACAACAACTGCGTGCCGAAGGAAACTACAATGCGGCACTCGGCAAGCTTAATCTTGCTAGCAGCATCGTTAATGGTAGCGACTTAAACATCAACTGGGGTTCACTGGGCCGCGAAATCTCTGCCCTACTTGTTACGGTAGCATCTGAACGCGACGCAGCTATCGCTAGCCAACGCGAACAGGCAACACGCGACTCATTCAATGCCCTGCAGCGAGAACGTCAACTCGAAGTCGAGCGCAAAAACCTGCGTCGCGACGGCATCCTCGAAGATGCTATCAGCAACTTCACGAAAGGCAACTTCGACAAAACCATCTCGCTTACAGCTCGCCTAATCGAAGAAGACCCGTTAAACGCGCGTGCAGAAGAAATTCATTCAGCTGCTGAGAAAGCCCGCCACCTACACCTCGAAGACGCTTGGGTCAAAGAGCGCGCTGATCGCTACCTTACATGGATTGAAGATATTGAAGAAGCACGCATCTTGATTACAGACATCGTGACTTTGCCAAACACGGATCACTGGCGCAAGATTAACGACCTCCGTAAGAAATACCGCGAGCTACCAGATGAAGATGAAAACTCTTCTGAGAACAATGTCCTAAAGCAAGAAATCGCAACTCAACGTATCCCTAGCTTGGTGTTTGAAGGCGAAACCTCACTAGAAACTGTAATTGATCAGCTTCGTACCTTCACCAACATCCCTTACATCGTCACACCTGATGCTATCAGTGCAGTTGATGCCGAAGGAATCGAGTTCAACCTCAGCATGACACACGAATTAAGTGTCGAGCATGCGCTTAACATCATTACTGATGCTGCTGGCCCTGAGGTCATCTACAGCTTCCGTCACGGAGTTGTTTACATCACTTCAATCTCAAACGCATACAACAACCTTGTTTTGCGCCCACACGACATTCGTGACTTAACTGCGATGATTGTCGACCAGGCTGCACCACAAATTGACAAGATTCAACTACCGGACTCTTCCTTCTCAATGGATGAAGAGGCACCACAGTTTGGTGGCGTAGTCGGCGAGCCAGTGCCCATCATGGATCCAGACAACATTGCTACTTTGGTTCAACAAAGTATAGCGACGGGTACATGGGACTCCATCGAAGGTGTTTCAATCCAGGCACAAAACGGTCAACTATTCGTGCGCCACACCCCAGAAGTTCACCGCGAAATCGGAGCTTTCCTCGAGGGTTTCCGTCGCTACACTTCTTCAATGGTGAACATCGAGGCTAAGTTCCTGACTATCACCAAAGATTACCTACAAGAGATTGGTGTTGATTGGCGCGGAGCACGCACCGCTGCTGCTGATGGCAGTCAGCTAATCCCGCTCGACGACTTAACATCTGGTTTCGACGACAACACTTCTGCTGCGTTCGACGATAACGGTCTAGGTCTACCATCAGGCGCAGGGTCAAACCCTACTGCTGGTGCTTACTACAGCGAAGGTGCTGATGGCTCTATACGTGCTCGCACCGAAGGTATCCTTGGTGATTACGGTTCACGCCTCGGCGTGGCTGGTGGTCTTGCAATGCAACTGTCTTTCATTGACGACGTGCAATACAGCCTCATCATGAATGCTGTGCGTAAAGACGAACGTGCACAAGAGCTAACTTCGATAATGCTTTCTACCCAAAACACCGAACGCGCTTACGCTTCGATGCTTAACCAGATCACTTACATCCAAGACTTCGATGTAGAGGTAGCTTTGGCTTCCTTTATTGCCGACCCAGTCATTGGTGTGATTTCAGACGGTATCGTGCTAGACGTTCGGCCTACTATCGCACAAGATCGTAAGACTGTGAGCCTCGAGTTGCGCCCAACTATCGCAACAATCAAGCGCCCAATTGCAGAATTCACTTCTTCACTTGCTGGTCTTACAACTCCAATTACGATTCAGCTTCCAGAACTTCAAGTTGCTTCTGTTAACACTACCGTTGTAGTACCAGACGGCGGCACCGTAGTGATTGGTGGTCTCAAGAAACTGTTTAACATCGACCAGCGCGCCGAGATTCCTTTCTTGTCAGACATCCCTATCCTTAGCTTGTTGTTCAAGAAAGAAGGTGAAGCATCCGAAAACCGTGACGTAATCCTAATGATTACTGCCACAATCATCGATGCAAACGAACTAAAAGAACGCTTAGAAATTCAACTAGGAAACTAAGCCTTAAGGCCGTAATCGCTCACTAGTATTTGGCGCAAGTCAGAGAAGCAGCTGATTTGATAAGCCGGCTTTGTCAATGGCTCGTTGACACTGTGCTTACCCCCACCATTCACCCAAACGGTTACCATGCCGACAGCATTCGCTGTATCGATATCATGGAATGGGTGATCTCCGACATGCATAATGCGTGATGCACTACACCCTGTCGCATCAATGGCAGTTTGATAGAGCTGAGTGTTTGACTTGGCTACTCCTACTGCATGGGTGATAAAAATAAGTTTTGGATCGATATAACGATCGATCTCGAGGCGTAATATTTTTTCGATTTGCTTGCGTACTAAGCCAGAACTAATCACACCAAGGCGGATGCCGGATTCTTTAATGTCAACTAATAGCTGACGATCCGAATCGTCGATATGTAGGTGTTTCCATTTGGCATTGTGGTAAGCAATCACTCCGGCCACAACCATTAAGTCGATGTTGACATTTTGAGTAACTTCCGTTGGCAAGCGCTTTAGTAAAAAATCATAGTGATGGTCGTGGTTAGAACCAAACTCTGCCACCACCAACTCGAGCTCAGTAAGTAGCTGCTCAATATCGACATTTAGACCACGATTAATCATTGCCTGCAAGGCGTCACGGCGTGCACTAGAAACAAAGTCTGTAGTAGCGAACAGCGTGTCGTCGATATCGAGGAAAATCACATCTAGTTGCGGAGAATCTACCATGTAATTAGTCTACCTCATCACCCTTCACTAGCATGGTCGTCTAATGACAAAATATTGTGAGCAATGCCTTCAACCAACTTATAGTCGTGACTAATAAACAGCAAACAAAGTTGGCGTTGCTGCTGCAAGCTTAACAGTAACTCGGTGATTTCGTGTTGTGCGGTCATGTCTAAGGAAGCTAGTGCTTCGTCGCAGACTATTATCGCAGGATCTAGAGCCAAAGCACGCGCAATTGCCACGCGCTGACACTGCCCTCCACTAAGTTCTGACGGCAACCGATGAGCTATTTGCGCCGGATTGAGGCCTACCTCAGTAAGCAACTCAGTGGCGCGTTGCAGTCGTTGCTCAGCGGTCATATCGGTATGCACTAATAATGGCTCGGACACAGATTTATGTACGCGAAGCAATGGATTGAGCGAGCTTACTGGGTCTTGAAAGACCATGCTGATATGCTTGCGATAAGGACGTAGCGCTTGTTGATCATCTTGATGCAGATGGACCACTTCGTTTTCTAGATACAAATTGAGTTGGCCATCTAGATGCTGCGCTAAACCTGCAACGGCTCGCGCAATTGTTGATTTACCAGAACCCGATTTTCCGACAACCGCCAAGGTTTGGCCCTTGAATAGTTTAAAAGAAATATTGTTAATCACCTCAACCAACCGCGCCTTGCCAAAGATACGTGGCACTAGGTAAGCAATTGACAAATCAATTGCGTCAAGCACCAAACCATCCTCGTCGTTACTTGTGCCTACAGTACAATTGTGTTGCGCAGACTGAAGCAATTTAACCGTAGCTGGATGCTGCGGGTAATCAAACAAGCTTTGGCAATCATTAAGCTCGACCACACGCGACTGATGCATGACCAAGATATTGTCAGCGATTTGACGCGCGAGCGCAATATCGTGTGTAATAAACGCAACTGCTAAATTACGACTCTTGCAGAGAGTTGAGAGTAGGTCGACAATTTTCTGCTGGACACCTGGATCGAGAGCCGTTGTTATTTCGTCAGCGATGAGCACTTGAGGGTCTGCTGCCAATGCTAAGGCAAGCAACAAGCGTTGACGTTGGCCTCCGCTAAGCTGATGTGCGTAGCGATCGTTGATGTTTTGCATCTCGCTGAGCCCTACTTCAGCCAACATCTGCATTGCCCGCTGCTTCTTTTGGGCAACATTCAATTCAGGGAAATGCGCCGTGTAAACCTCGTTGAAATGGGCATAGACACTTAACACTGGATTAAGTGACGACAGCGGGTCTTGAAAAACATAGGCCACGTGTTTGCCGCGGTATTTTCTAAGCTGAGATTCGCTCAGGCCGTCGAGACGCTGATTGTTGTATTCGACACACGCAGACACACGGCTTAATCCGGGCTGTAATAGCTGCATAACAGCCAAGCAGGCGATCGATTTGCCCGATCCAGATTCGCCAACAATGGCGGTTATTTCACCACTGCCCAACGATAATTCAAAATCTTGCACCAAGACGTCCTGCGAGTCACCAACAGCGACTGTTAGATTACTTACAGAAAGAATGGGGGCGGCATCCACAGCATGATTGTAAGCAATTGCGCACTCGATTTCTTCAATCCTATGTTTTATCCTGTAGCCTAGTGAAAGCTCTCGCCCTGTTACCGCTACTTTGCTGTTGTTCGCCACAGCCAGCAGAGTTGACCGTTGCAAATGGTGCTGAGTTAGATTCTTTTGACCCGCAGTTGGCAACAAGCGCTGGCAGCACCCGTTTGCTGAGTGCCGTTTATGATTGCATGACGGCTATCGACCCACTGAGTGGCGAATTATTGACCGAGCTCGCTAGCAGCTTCGAGAGTAGCGACAGCAATCGTCAATGGCGCTTCGTGTTGCGTTCTGACGCACGTTGGTCGGATGGCTCGGCGCTAACGCTAACTGATGTTCGCGACAGCTGGAGGCGACTACAACGCCCCTCCACCGCCGCTCCTTATTCCGACTGGCTTAACGACGCGAAAATTGAAATCGTTGCCGGCGCGTTACAAGTTAATTTTTCCACTCCGCAACCATTGTTCGCCACATATTGCACCTACCATGCCTTAGCACCCATACCCGCAATCTTGCGTCAAGCAACTCCGGGGGTTATTCCGGATAACATGATTTACTCGGGGCCGTACAAAATTGTCGAGCATCGCATTCGTGATTTCACGCGCTTGGCCATCAACACCGAGCATGCTGATTTTTCTACGGAGTCATTTGCGACTATCGATTTCTTGAGTGTGGATTCACAATGGACGTCCTTAAACCTCTACCTTGATTCACAGGTTGATTTTATTCCTGAGGTACCGCAACTAGCGCTCGACAAGTTACAGCAACAATATCCGGATGCGATAAATATCACTCCGAGTTTTGCTAGTTACTTCGTGCGGCTGCAGCAGGATGACCAACAATTACTACACAATAAAAATTTGCGCAAGGCGCTATCCTTAGCCATTGACCGCGAGCAACTTGTTGAGCTCATCGGTGGTAGCCGCCGTCCATCCGCAACTTTGGTGCCTGATCTTTTACCAAATTACGTGTCACCCAAAGCAACCAGCACCGACTACGAAGCAGCACGCGCTGCACTTGCCGTTGCCGTCCGCGACTTAGGTGAGCAGCATATTGCGATTGACTACCTCTACCCCTCTAGTGAGATGAATCGCACCATTGCTGAGTTTTTACAGCAGCAATGGCAATCGGTGTTAGGAATAAAAGTTAGCCTCAACCAACTCGAGGCAAAGTCGTTTTTCCCACTGCAAAAGTCCCAAGAGTATCAAACTTCGCACTCGACCTGGATTGGTGACTACTTCGACCCGTTTACGTTTTTAGAACTTTTCCAAAGCGGTCATCGCAACAATAGAAGTTCGTTCAGCAATATCGAATACGACTCACTGCTAGCCCAAGCACAGCGTTGCGCCGATGCCGCCCAACGCCTAGAAATTCTTGCGCGTGCCGAAAAGATCTTGCTCGACGAATACGCGATTATCCCGTTATGTTTCGATTCTAATATTCAACTGTTGCGACCGAGCATTAGTGGCCACACAGCAAACAAGTTCGGAATCATCCAATGGCAACATTTGCGCCGACAATAAAAACATGAATAACCTGCTACGCCGTATCTGCTTTGCGCTCGCTAGCGTGATGTTAGTGCATGCCTTAGCGTTTTTTATGCTGCATAGCACCCGCGGTGGACCATTCGACAGCAACCAGCAATTCTCTGCCGAGACCCTTGCCGCTCTCGAACAGCGTTACCACCTCAACGAATCGTTGCTCAACCAATATTTAAACTCTTTACAAGGAGTTGTGACTCTAGACTTCGGCCCATCATTGCAATACCAAGGAACTTCGGTGCAAGAATTACTTGGCTCGGCAATACCCGTTTCTTTTATTTTAGGCGGAGGCGCATTACTAATCGCCATCATCGTTGGTCTATCCGCTGGCATGTTTGTCGCATCTTCCAGTTCGCGATGGCGAGTAGCAGCTGTGCGGTTTAGTGGTTCAGCATTACTCGCCACCCCTAACTTTGTTGTCGCCGGAATACTCATTAGCATTTTCGCGTTCGGACTTGGCTTAGTACCCGTAGCCGGACACCGCCAACTTAGTTCGTGGCTGCTACCGTGTTGCGCACTTGGCCTTCCCTTAGCAGCACAATTGTTCGTACTCATTCAACAACACGCCTTGCAAGCTCACGACAGCAACGCCTACCGCAGCGCAGTTGCACGTGGTCTCAGCAAAAGGAGCTTGAATATCAATTACATTTTGCGCCCTAGCCTAACTCCGGTACTCGCCTTCCTCGGACCCGCAACAGCCGGCATCCTTACAGGCTCATTGGTGATTGAACAAATATTTTCCCTACCTGGGTTAGGAACGTTTTTCGTCCAAGCCGCTTTAGCTCGCGACTACACCTTGGCGCTAGGTGTGACTGTGGTTTACACCGCAACCTTAGCAAGCTGCACCCTCATCGCTGATGTACTCATCATGAAATTCGATCCGCGCAGTGAGGCGGTTTCATGAGCCGCGCCAACAAATTTCCGCGTTGGCAATCTTTACTGCTGCTAGGCATCTGCTTAGTCGCCGCTTTCGCCCCGTTGCTGCCTCTTGCCAATTACAGCACCATGGATGTTAGCCAGCAGCTGCATCCACCTCAGCTCGTTAGCGCGCCCTTCTTAGGCACTGATGCCCAGGGGCGTGATATGTTGTCGCGCATCATTTACGGCGCGCGCATCTCGCTCAGCGTCGGCATCTTCGGCACTCTAGTTGCACTACTCATCGGCGTCCCATTCGGCGCACTCGCCGGACTAGGATCAACCCGCCGTGACAACGCCATGATGCGCCTAGCCGATGCACTTGAATCCATCCCGATGGTGGTTTTCATTTTGTTCATGTTGTCGGTTTTGCAAGAATATCGACTCGAACTCGCCAGCATCGGCTTCGGACGGCTACAGCTATTTTTCGTCGCCATCGGAGTTTTATTCTGGCTACCGACTGCTCGCGTAGTCCGAGCTGAATGTCTGCGCATCAAAAAAATGGCCTTCGTCGACGCCGCCCGTAGTCAAGGCATGAGCGCCGTCCGCATATTCAAACAACATATCTTGCCGCAACTTTGGTCATCAATCGGTAGCATGCTCATCATCACCCTGCCC
>JAPYTC010000046.1 GCA_029941685.1 Planctomycetota bacterium
ACCGTCAAATCGCCGAAAAGTTAATCGGGCGCAGCCTCAGCGATTTGGCGGCTGCCGGCGCAAGTCCGTATTCGTGTACGATTACTTGTGCCTTCCCCAACGAGTTCTCTAACGAGCAGTCCTTTGATTTATGCGAGAGCATTATTGCCGCGGCCGAGCAATACGATCTTCCGATTATCGGTGGCGATTGTTCGAGCGCCAATCAACTGGTTCTCAGCTGTACGGTGATGGGGCGTGCTAATGGTGATGTCCCCCAGCGCAACTCTGCCCAAGCCGGTGGTCTAATTTTTGTTTCACGTCAACTCGGAGGTGCCGTGCTATCGGGGCGTCATCTTTCACCCAAGCCTGAGCTAGCCTTGGGAAAGTTGCTTGTTGAGCAGTGCAAACCTCAAGCGATGATAGATTTGTCTGACGGATTCGACAACGATCTGCGCCGCGTGTTGCATTCCAGCAATGTTGGGGCGATCGTAGACGTCGATTCCATTCCGCTTAATGACGGCTGCGATTGGCAACAAGCGGTGTGCGAAGGCGAAGACTACGGATTGTTGGTGATTCTCGCACCGACCATTGCCGCTAATCTCAAAACCCTCATTCCTAGCCGCGTTGGTCAGCTCCATCGAGTCGGTGAAATCACCCGCGACTTAGAATTCGTGTATCAACGTAATTCGCTTCCACTTACTCTAGATGAAAAGCCGTTCAGATATTCATGAAAGACTTTTTAACCTCTATTTCTGAGCCCTTTATTGCCATTGAAGTGCCATCTGCCGAGCGTCTTGGTCACTGCGCCAAGTTGCTTGCACCGATGCTGCGTGGAGGAGATTTCGTGGGTTTAGTAGGTGATTTAGGTGCCGGTAAAACAACTTGGTGCCGCGGTCTCGGCGAGGGATTGAACTCTCAAGTACCCTTGCGGTCGCCTAGCTACTTGCTGATGCATGAGGTTGACGCCGACATCCCCATTTTGCACTTAGACGCTTACTTTGAGCATCGGCTCGACAGTTTGCTGGGTGAAGGTGACTGCGAACGCTTCAATGCAACTAATCTGCTGTTAGTGGAATGGGCTAATCACGCTACTCACTGGTGGCCAAATAATGGCCTTTACGTGGGTCTAAAGCACAATTCTAATGAAACGCGCACCCTTTCCATCCATGGTGATGGTGAACGTGGGGCACAATTAGCTGCTAATTACTGCAAATTGCTTAAAAACCTAATTCCTTTCGAACCGACCGACGTTTAACGTCGTTATACCTAAGTCAAGTCATGACCCGTAAACCCGAAGATTTGCTCACTCGCTTTAGTCAAGGCGATGGCGCGGCCTTCATCGAGCTGGTCGAAACATTCGGACCGCGGTTAAAGGGCTTCTTTCTGCGCAAAGGTGTTCAAGTTTCCACTGCCGAAGATTTAAGTCAACATGTTTTCATTCGCCTCTACAAAACTGCCGCGCGCTACCAAGCACGTGGGCGCTTCGAGGCGTTTTGTTTTCAGGTGGCGCAGAATATATTCATCGATTATTGTCGCACTAAAAAGCTCTCCTTTCATGGCGAAGACGTGCCTGAGCAATCCGATGACCGTGATCAAGCTAGCGAGCGAGTCGAAGCTAAAGACCGCAATCAGATGTTGCGCAAAATTTTGGCAGAGCAAGACGAGCAGACTCAACAACTCATCGAACTGGCAGTTTTGCAGCAACTCTCTTACGCCGAAGTATCGCAAATACTGGGCATACCCGTCGGCACAGTCAAATCACGGGTCTATTACGTATTGCGCCGTATGCGTAAAGAATTCAAGAGGTACGAGCAAGATTTATAAATGAAAAATTCCTCGAATAACGACCCACAGCTTGACGATTTTGCACTGATGCTGCAAAAGGCGCATCCAAACCCGTCGCTGTCTGAAGATTTCGACCAGCAGCTCTTTGATGCAATTGAATCTGTGCCACCGCTGCGCAACGTTTTCCAGCAGTCGCTGTTTATGCGTGTCGCTGCTGCTCTGCTATTGGTTTGTATGCTCGGTGTCCCAGCTGCTGCATTTATGGGCATCATTCAGCTGTCGGCGCCCAAGCCACCTGTGCTGTCATTCATGCCGGCAACTACAATTGATGACTTGAATGTCGACATCCAAGCCATCGAGCCTGAGATCGTCGTAGTGCCGCCCGTAGACGAGTATCTCAACGACCCGCTGTATCAAAAGACTGTATCGGCATTATCAGCGCAAAATAGCTTTAGGTTGTTGTTGCAACCGCTGCCTAACGAATTTCAAGCCAAAATTATTGATTTTTTCGACGAGCTGTCAGCTGTTATGGCAGATAGTAAATTAAATCACTAATCATCTCAGTGGTATTCCGTAAAATAGGGCACAATGAAGAATTGGATAGTCACCATAATCATCTCAGTCATTTGCGCTAACGTCGTAAGTAGTCAGCAACAGCTACAGGTCAACCTGAGTCTCGAAGACGCAATCCGTCTCAGCCAAGCGCACGGTTCACAAATTGCACAGTCGCGGATACAGGCAATGATTTCCAGTGGGGCGATAACCGCTGCCGACGGCGATTTCGACCCTGTGTTTTTTTCAAATTTAAATTACAACGTAAACGAATCGCCGTCCTCCGGTTTCTTCAGTAGTTTCGGTAACACTATTTCTCGTAGTTACTCGGCGAGCCAAGGCTTGCGTTCTAATTTACGCAGCGGCGGTAATCTCGAATTAACAGTCAACGAGGGATACGACGATTCAAGTTACCTGACTAGCTCGCAATCTAATACGTCGATGTCGCTGTCTTTCAATCAGCCTTTGTTGCGCGGCGCATTTAGCATGGTCGCCACAGCTAACGAGCGCAAAGCTGCACTCGCTTACGATAGTGACATGCTGTCTATCACTCAAGCAAGTGTTGATGGGGTGCAAGCCGTTGTCGACGCCTACTGGAATCTATCCTTCGCCTTAGCTGATTTAGAGGTAAAGAAACAGTCTTTGCAACTTGCCGAAAATCTACGCGATATCACCATTGCTAAGTTTGACGTTGGCGCCGTTGCTCGTGTTGAAGTGACCCAAACCAGAGCTGATATTGCCTCACGCCAAGACTCGGTTCTAGTTGCGCAAAACTCTGTTGATACCAATCACGACGGCTTACGTCGCCTGATTTCGGCTTTCGAGAGTCAAGATGACTGGCACGTTGACTTTGAGCTTGTTTCTGATTTACCTGATGCGGTAACTGTCGACGTCGATTGGCACACACTTTGGGACACAGCTATGAGTAACCGGGGTGATATTCAAAAGTTAAAACTAGACATCGAATCAGCGCAACTCGATTTCAACGTTGCCGAGGCCAATATGCTTCCTAAACTCGACTTTACTGCCAACGGAACATACTCGGCACAAGATAACCAAATCGGCTCGTCCTTAGAAAACTTGTTTGACCGTGATTTCCCGGGTTACACATTTGGCTTTGTTTTTGAATTGCCGCTTTCAAATAGCTTGTATGTAGGCGCTAAAATTCAAGCACAAAACAAGTTACTGTTGGCTAAAAGAATTTTTCGCGATCAAAGTACTGATTTGGCGCAGCAAGTGCGACGGGCTTTGCATGACGTCAATTACTACGCCGAACGAGTTGGCGTAACTTCACATGCTTCAAACATGGCTCAGCTTAAACTCGAATCTGAGCAGTTGCGTTTGCGCGAAGGTGCCTCGACCAACTACCAAGTTTTACAGTTTCAGGCAGACCTAGCTGTAGCCCAGTCTCAGCAATTGCAGGCGCAATCTGAATACGCAAAGGCATCGGTGAAGCTCGAAACGGTACAAGGGCAAGTACCTACGCTGTAATCAAAGCTAATTGTTTAGCTACAACATCTAAGTCGCCGAGGGTGCTTAATTGACCACACTGTTTGCGCAGTTGGGGAGCACCGGGCAAACCATGGAAAAAATCTGCGGCTAGTCGACGCATTACTCGCATGCCGCGTTGTTCACCATAAAGTTCACAGACTCCTGTTCCTAATTCGACGACGAGTTCGGCACGCATCGCTACCGACGGGGCGTCGGGAATGTCTTCGCCAGCAAAATAGCAACACAACTGGTCGAACAGCCACGGTTTACCTAAAGCTCCGCGACCAATAGCAATACCTTGGACGCCTGTATCAGCCATAATCTGTGCGCTCTCTATGTCAGAAACATCACCGTTGCCAATCACCGGGATTGAAACCGCAGCAACCACGCGTTGGATCAATTCGAGATCGCTACACCCAGTATATTTTTGTTCGCGAGTACGTCCGTGAACCGTAATCGCCTGCGCACCAGCTTCTTGCATAGTCACAGCGAACTCGGGTGCATTTTTGTTTTCGTCATCCCAGCCCGCGCGAATTTTTACGGTGACGGGTACATCAGCAGCCTCAACCATCGCCGCAACGCAGTCGAAGGCAAGTTGTGGTTCACGCAACAAGGCCGAGCCACCACCGCCGCCGGTAATTTTAGGAACAGGACATCCTATGTTCAGATCGATGAAATGAAATCCGCGTTGTTGAACAGCTTTGACCGCCATCGCTAGGGTTTCCGGGTCGGCACCGAAAATCTGCGCTGCTACGGGCGTTTCGTCGGCAGCTTTCGCCAAGTAACCCAGACTTTTAACGTCGTTATGGCGCAGTGCCATCGAAGATACCATTTCTGTAGTCGTAAGTTCAGCCCCAAACCTGCGGCACAAAGCACGGTAGGCCACGTTTGTATTTCCGGCCATAGGTGCTAAACTTAGCCCCAAGTTAAACTTGTGCTCACCGATGCTGTAACCGAGGCTGTGGGTGCGAGGTAGATTCAAATCCATGAAGACCCCATTTTACTTTAAATCAGTGCTTTGTGCTGCTGCAGTCATTTGGTTGTTTAGTTGTTCGCAGCAAAACAACCCAGCTGGCGCTTACGCGACGATTGACGACGTGTTTCCTACGCCAAAATCTGTGGTTCCAACCTACGTTGCTGTCGATGAAGTGCAGTTGGTAGATCGCTATATCCAGCATATTCATGTTGGTAATAAAGAGCAGCACCGTTTCGCCGTCCAACGACTGCTGGCAAACCCAGACTGCGCCGACCAGGTGGCCGCCGAGCTCAAGACGTTAACGACCGACCGCTTCACTATAGGCTCAGTAGTATCCCTGTGCCAAGTTCTTGGTGATGTAGGCACCGATAGTCATGCCGTCGCGATTCTGCCGTTCATCGAAACTATTTTCCCGCCCATAGTTCGGACGGCCGCTTTTCAAGCTTTGGCATTTATCGCAACAGCTGAATATGGTGAGATGTTAATCGCTGCATATGCTGAACAAGATGAGTCATCACCCCGTGATGCCTGTTTGAATGCCTTATCGCAATGCGGTAACGACCAAGGTCTAGACTTCATCGCTAAGTTGGTGGTGCAGTGGCTCGATCAAGGCGAGAATGCCCTGCAAAGTTCATGGAATGCCTTATTGCTAAATAGCAATCCTCGACTGCAACAAGTTCTTGTCGGTTTGCAGTCACGGTTGTCACCGTTTCTGGCGCTGCAATCTTTTGGAGTGCGAATCAGTCTAGGCGAGGGTGATCTTCAAGACGAGATTATGGTCTATCTCGACTCAGAAAAATACCCGTCGAGTGGCACGCGTAGTTTAGCCGTGCAGCTACTCGGAGAATTACAGCAATGGGAAACGGTCACCAATCTAGCCCCATGCAACGACGAAAAACTTGACATTGCAATTATTGGGCTATTAAGCCGTGATGACGCCCCGGCAAATGCAGTGCAAATTCTTGATATATACACCCAGCAAGAACTTATGTCGGTACGTCGCAAATCCTTGATGCAAATGATTAAGTTGGGCAAGACATCTTACTTTGATTCTTATTTACTCGAGCTAAATGAGTACCCATACACTTCTGGTTCATTGTTAGCCTTAAGCTTGCTTACCGATATGCAAGGTCTACCTGAGCACGTTGTCGATGTGTTGATTGGGCGTTGGCAATATTGTGACGATGTCAATCATCGACTCGGTTTAGTGCGCGCTTTAGTGCGTACAAGTTACCCAAGCGCTACCAATTTCCTCGGTGAAAAGTTGCTTAACAAAAACACCGATTCAGAGGTTGTCAAGTTCATCTCTGAAGTTCTTGGCAACTCCGGCCCCGAATCAATAGATTGGTTTTTAAAGTTGTGGCTACAAAGTCAAAATTTAGAATCGGCTAAGTTAGTGTTTTTTGCCTTAACCCGTTACTCAGAGAACCCTGGAGTTCGCGAACTGTTTGTTTCTACCGCGCAATCAACAACTATTGATCCCTTGGCGCGACGTTTTGTTCTCGAACTATTGCATAAGGTCTACCCAAATCAAGCGCGACTATGGATGACAACGTGGCGTGACGAAGAGCAGCACAATGGTGTAAGGGCGTTTTACAATCGCTTCTTGAACGCCTATTACTAACCGTTATTCTGGTGCAAAACGCTTAGCGAGGTTGATGGTAACAACTACCACGCCTAAACTGCATAATGCAAGCAGGTGATTGCCACTATGCGCGCTAGCCAACAAGCAAAGACCAAGGACTAATGGTGCCATACATAGGCTACTGCGAGTTTGCATCTGCACGGTTTGTTGATCCCAGAACTGTTTCCGGTTTTGCCATGGACGACGCGCCGCAATTACCGTGAAGGCTAGTAGTGCGACAATAAGTAGCGGATTGTGCAATTCTGATGCGAGTAACAGTGTTGGTGACAAGCACGCCATACCCACGAAGGCTAAACCGCGCATTGCTGGCATTCCTTGTTCTTCGTACTGAGCCATCCGCGAGATGAATAAGTAATACAACGCATAGCACATGATATTGACATAAGCGATGTCGTTTAGTGCGAGAGCGGGGCCTATCAGGGCTGACACTCCGAACATCAAACTGAATGCACGGGCAGTAGCGAGTAGCGTCGGGCCAAGATACTTACGCAAGACAGTTGGCGAAAAATTATAAAGCAAGACAGTACATATCAAATACAAGCACATGTCAAAGACTTTATGATAATAGATGTAACAGATTGCTGCTGCCAAAGTGTACATCAACAATCCGACGCACAGAGCAACTACACGGTTTATTTCTTTGCGAACTATGGGTCGCGGACGGTGAGCCTTGATGTCGATTTGTAAGTCGGCGACATCGTTTAGAATCATACTGCCATGGTAAATAAATGCCAACGCAACGAATGCCAACACCGGCCAATCACTTAATGATTGATTGGCAAGCAAAATGCCAACCGTAAAATCCCAGGCTATTGTCGGCAGCAGGGCAATCCGAGCAAGTTGAAACCACTTCATGGCTATTGCAGTAAACGTTGAATGTCGTTAGATGTGACAAATACCAGCAGGCTTAACACCAGTACCACACCAACGATTTGGAATACATTTTGCACCCCGATGCTGACTTTGCGTCTAGTGACGATTTCGTAAAGAGCAAAAACAATGTGCCCGCCGTCTAGCGCTGGAATTGGAATGAAATTAAGCACGCCAAGGTTGACCGAAATTAAGCACAAGAAGAACAGAAGTGAGATAAGTCCTTGCGAAGCGAACGTATTCGTCATTACGCCAATGCTGATAATGCCGCCCATGTTTTTTGAAGCCACTTCGCCAGTAAACAAGCGTTTGGCTGTCGTCGCAACCTCGCCAATCATCGACTTTGCCTCTCGAAAGCCTAAAGCGATTGCATGGAACGGTTGTCGCGCCACAACCGTTGTCGGCTTTGGTGAAAGCAATAGGCCAAAATCAAGTTGCGGTATTGGCGCGGGGGTGACGTCGATATCGACAGCACTTAGCGAGTCTGCTTGTAGCACACTAAATCGAATGCTTTGTCCGTCGGGGTTATTGCCGATGACGGTTCTCAAGTCACTCATTTTTTGGATGGCAGTAGTGTTGGCGCGCAAAATACTACATCCTGAACGCAACCCCGCTTGGTATGCCGCCGACTGAGGATGAACGAAGAATGCTAAGTCGTCGTTTGCGTCTAGAGAGAGATCAAGTTGAATTTGGTACGAGCTTAGTGCCGGCAATTCAATTTCACGAATCTGCTGCTCTGGAGACACCACCACAAACGTCAACGACTGGCTAGTGTTGGTTTCGACCACCGCCAACAACTCAGTTTGCTGAGTAATCGGCACGCCATTGACTGCGATGACTTTACTACCCACATCAAGTACATCGGCGAAGACACCACGCGCCGCCGACACTTGTTGAGCAAGTACGGTCACGCCGAGTTGTGCAGGAGCAACGACATCTTGATTAAAATATTCGTTTGACTCGAACATAAAATCGCGACGTTCGCCACTTGCATTGACGCCGCTAAGTGTAAATTGTTGGAGACCAGTGCTGAGGCTGAGTAGCGCAAGTTGGCTACCCATCGCGGAATGAATGTTAATGCCGTTAATCGCTACAAGCTGGTTATAGTCGCCCATAGTTTTGGCAATGCCACTTGTCGCAGCCAAACTTAAATCGTAGGCGGGCGCAATGCCAATCGTCGAAAAGCCTTTTGACTCATCGAACTGTGGCTGTAAGGTTAACAACATTTCGCTGCCGTCGCGCAGTACGCTAATTTTTAAAGCAGCATCACGTTCGGCCAAGGCAATTCCTGAACTGATATGGCGAAAACCATGTACTTCACGGCCGTTGATGGCGGTGACTACGTCGTCAGGCAATAACCCGGCTTGCCAAGCTGGACTGTTAGCTTGAACGGCACCAACTGTCGGCGAGATAAACGGTACACCAGCGTAAAACAAGAGTGGAATGATCAAAAATGCAAAAATGAAATTTGCCATAATTCCACCAGCGTAAAACAACAATCGTTGCGTAGCACTAGCGTAAAACAAATCTCCTGGCCGTGCTGGTCGAGATGGATCGTCACCTGCAACCTGAACATATCCACCTAACGGCAATAACGAAATACGAAAGTCGGTGCCATTACGCTGCCACCCGAACAATCTTGGGCCGAAGCCAAGCGCAAAAACTTTAACGCGGATACCAACGGCACGCGCTGCGAAATAATGACCACCCTCGTGAACGAGTAGCAGTAGGCCAATGCCTAAAATAGTTAAGATGATGCTCATGCGAAAGACAATTGTTTTTTGCAGTATTCGCGACTGCGTTGGTCGGCGGCAAGAACGTCGTCGATAGTGTCACAACTGTCGGCGCAACAATTGTGCAAGGCACCTTCACACAGCATGGCAATGTCTGCAAACGAGATGTCGCCCGCTAAAAAAGCCTCGACCGCTATTTCGTCGGCAGCATTGAGAACGGCACCTGCGTCTCCGCCTGCTTCAATAGCTTGATGAGCAAGCGCCAAAGCCGGGAAGCGCGCATCTTCTGGTTGGCGTAAGCTTAACTCAGAAAACAGACCAGCATCAAAGCCGTTCAATGTAGACTTTTGGCGGGTGGGGTAGTGCAAAGCGTAATGTAAAGGGAAGCCCATGTCCGGCGGACCAAGTTGCGCGATGACCGAACCGTCGATAAATTCGACCATCGAATGAATCACCGATTGGCGATGGAGAAGCACGGTGATTTGTGCGGCGTCGACACCAAACAACCAATGCGCCTCGATTATTTCGAAGGCCTTGTTCATCATCGTTGCTGAATCGATGGTGATGCGTGGTCCCATGCTCCAGTTGGGATGCGCCAATGCTTGCTCTGGAGTTGCAGAGGCCAACTCATCGAGCGGCATATCGCGCAGGGCACCACCCGATGCAGTGAGAAACAGTTGTTTAATAGGTGCGTCTTCTCCATTTAGGCATTGAAAAATAGCGGAGTGTTCGGAATCGACCGGCACAATCGTTGCCGAGTTTTTGGCTGCTAACGGCATCAGTATTGCACCAGCCATAACCAAGGATTCTTTGTTTGCCAATGCAAGGTCACAGCCTGCGCTAAGCACGGCTTCACTGAATGGCAAGCCCGCAGCACCGACAATGGCGTTAAGGCAAATGTCGTAATCCCCAGTGCGAAGCAGCTCGATCAAGCTTTGATGTTCGCTGGAGCTCGATGTGAGGTATTGTGCAGTTGAGGAAGAGACCAAACTGCCTAACTGTTGCCCCTGACTATGTGCGGAAACCGCACAAATCTGCCATTCGACAGGCGATTCTTCTATTATTTGTAGGGCGCGAACACCGACCGTGCCGGTGGCTCCTAGAATTATTATTCGACGCGGAGAGCTAGTCATTGAGCCCAAATATCATACGCGCGCTAAGGTAGAATAATACCCGTGAATGACTCAACATCACCATCATCTTCTTCATTGAGTTACAGCGATGCTGGCGTCGATATCGCTGCCGCAGAATCTGCTCTTGATGCTTCAAAAGTTGCTATCCGTAAAACTCACGGCGAACGTGTTCTTGGCGATGTCGGCAGCTTCGGCGGTTTGTTCGACGCTCAAGGATTAGGGGACAAGCCGGTTATCGTAGCAACTGCGGATGGCGTAGGAACCAAAATACGAATCGCCGCTGCTGTTAAAAAGTTCGACACCGTTGGTCGTTGCTTGGTGCAACACTGCATCAATGATGCATTGGTACAGGGCGCCGAACCACTGTTCTTTCTCGATTACATTGGCACCGGCAAACTCGACCCTGAAATGGTTGCAACGGCGATAACCGGGGTAGCAAACGCTTGTGGTGATCACGGCGTTGCACTACTGGGTGGCGAGACTGCAGAAATGCCTGGTGTTTATCCAGACGACGAGTTCGACTTGGTAGGCACTCTTGTAGGTGTTGTCGAGCGCGATTACATCATCGATGGTTCAACCGTTGAGGTCGGTGACAAGTTGATTGGTTTACCTTCGATAGGCCTTCACACCAACGGATATTCTCTTGCGCGCCGTATTGTCGAAGAGCGCATGCAGATTTCTTACACCGACACTTTTCCGGGCGACACCCGCAGTGCAGCAGATGTATTGCTCGATCCACATCTTTGTTACCTAGAAAGCCTGCGCCCTTATCTAAAGAATAAAGA
>JAPYTC010000047.1 GCA_029941685.1 Planctomycetota bacterium
AGCATTGACAAAGTACCACCACAAACAGAAGCCATTGAAGACGAACCGTTTGACTCGGTGATATCAGACACAATACGAATGGTGTAAGGGAAATCGTTGTAGTCAGGAAGCATTGGCTGCAACGCGCGTTCGGCTAGACAACCGTGACCTAATTCACGACGTGAAGTACCACGCAACATCTTGGCTTCGCCAGTACAGTATGGTGGGAAGTTGTAGTGCAAGAAGAATTTGCTCTTCGCACGTTCAGCTTGCAAGCCATCGAGGAACATCTCGTCGTCGGTAGAACCGAGAGTCGTTGTTACGATTGCCTGAGTCTCGCCACGAGTGAACAAGGTAGAACCGTGAACACGTGGCAACATGCGAGTTTCGATATCGATCTGGCGGATAGTCTTAGTATCGCGACCATCTACACGACGGCCCTTAAGAGTCATATCGCGCTCGATCGAGTTAACCGCTGCTTTAGCGGCTTTCTTAACTGCAATCTGCTCAGCGACATCTTCGTCGCTATCGCCAGTTGGAGCCATTTCAGAGATTACCTTTGCTACGAACTCGTCTGCTGCATCGTAACGCTCGAACTTACCATCGGTAGAAAGAACTTTTTCGATTTCTGCTTGAGTGTATTTTTCGATAATCGAATCGTGCCTTGAAGAATCTTTATCGGCAACAACCGGTACGATTTTTTCAACGCCAACCTTCTCGCGCAACTCCTCGAGCATCGAACAGATCTCTTTGATGACCTCGTGGCCAGCAGCAAGAGCTGTACTTACTTCAGAGTCTGGCAATTCTTTAGCGCCAGCTTCAACCATGCAAACAGACCCGACGTTACCTGACATAGTTAAGTCAAGCAAGTTATTGTCCATTGCAATCACTGAGTGAGTTGGGTTGATGATTACATTACCATCGACATAGCCCAAACGCACCGCAGACATTGCACCCTCGAAAGGAATCTTCGAGATATGGATGGCAGCCATACCGCCAATCATGTGCAACACTTCTGGCTCGTTCTCTTGGTCGTATGAAAGCACAGATGACATTACTTGAACTTCGTTCATGTAGCCATCAGCAAACATCGGACGCACTGAGCGATCGAGCAAACGCATAGCCAACACTTCTTTAGTAGAAGGGCGTGCTTCGCGCTTGAAGAATCCGCCAGGAATCTTACCTGCGGAATAAGTTTTTTCACGGTAATCTACCGTGAGTGGGAAAAAGCCCATGTCTTTAGGGCCACCGTCTACGACTGTAGACATTACAACTGTTTCGCCATAGCTAACAAGGACGCATCCTGATGCTTGCTTGGCAACCCAGCCAGTTTCGATTGTGAGCGTACGGCCACCGATTTCTCGGGACACTGAAGTCACATTTTTGTTATTTGAGATTGTCATTCCGCTTTACCGCTTAATGTTTTTGTTTTTAATTTATGATGTGGATTAGCCGCGAATACCGAGCTTTTCGATTAGCACGTGATGACGATGTGAGTCTTTGTTGCGTAGGTAACCTAGCAATTTACGACGCTTGGCAACTTTGCCCATCATTCCTCGACGTGAAGAAGTGTCTTTTTTGTGAGACTTCAAGTGCTCTGTCAGCTGACGAATGTCTTCTGTCAATATAGCTACTTGTACTTCTGGAGAACCGGTATCACCTTCATTTCGGGCGAATTCGCGAATAATTTCTTGTGTTTGTTCTGGTGTGAGTGGCATGTTTTATCCTTTGTTAAGCCAATCGTGGTAGACAGGATTGTCTACTACGCCAAAAATCCAGGCAGAGGGCCCAGACTAGAGGTCGCGCAGATTATAGCGTTGTGCTTCCAAACAAGGTGCACCACTACAAGCTTATTAAAAACTAGCTACTGGAGCCACAATCGCTGATTTAGCCCAGCTGGTGCGGTCACGACGCACGACATCCAAGAAAAATCCTATTTCGCTAAAACCTACCGGCATTTCGTAAGCGGCTGTATAAGCACTCCAGAACACAGATGGGTCTGTAGAAAGAGGCACAGATGGGATAAGGCCTCCTGGGGTGTCAAGCATGGAGGGCAACCCGACGGTGTTTGCAGCAACAGCTGAACCCATCACGTAAATATTCCAAACGCCTAGTGTTGCTGAAGAGTCGATAATGGTTAAATGGTAAAGACCATTACTTGCAAACAAAGTGTCGATAAATGCCGCGGTGAATGGGTAGCTGCCTCCTGCCCAAGCAACACCCGTCTCGGGAACATCTGGCAAAGCTATAGACACTGCAAGCGCTGGCGTGGCAGCTATTGGGTCAGAGACTTTGGCGGACACTTGATGGCCATTTGCCCCCTCTGCAAAAACATTAAGAAAAACTTTTCCTCCGACCGCTGCTCCTTCAAGGATCGCTTGATTGAGCAAATTAATCTCAACCTCAGCTGCACCATTAGGCAACGCAATAGCTCCTGTACCAACGACAACCGGACCGCCCAACCCCGGAATGGTCGTTGAGGCAGTAGCTCCACTGAAAGCGACAGGTGTATTGATTCCTCCTGGCGGATTGGTTATCGCTAACTCGTAGATATAGTCTAAAGATGTAGCGACTGAATTTGTCGACTGATCCATTTCTATTACCGGCACCACAGCACTCGCTGTAGTGGACGGACCAGATATCACTCGCTGCTCGAGGCCTACAAAACGAAAATAGCGTTGGACGCCAGCATATACCTCGACATCATGAAAAGACACGAACCAGCCTGGACGATTGACCATGCCAAACACTGAGTCACCGAAGAGCAGATCTAAATCGTAATTTTGGGTCATAAACTCGTCTGACCCACCATCGATATTGGCTAAGGTGTTTGAGCTAATTTGACAATTACCCGTATTGACATTCTCAATCTGAGGAGAAACGGACACGGGTGCAGCCACCCCTGAGGTTAATGGTAATGACAACACGCTTGCATCGACACCAATAAGGGTTGTCGCCTGCCATCCTAGTCGTTGAATGGTTACGGTTTGCTTACCGACACGACCGGCAAAATCAACTACCCCATCACTACCAGAAGTTAATACATCTTCGTTGCCGCCACCGAAGTCTTCGATGTGCACTGTTGCCCCGCCAATTGGGAATAAATCTATGCTGTCAAAAGCAATAACACGCATGAATCCGAAGGCGGACGCCAAGTCAGTCCCCCCTACGAACCCGCTAAAGTGGGCTTGTGCATTAATGGGCGACAATGCAGGGTTACCTGCAGCATCCGTCAACTGCAATTCAAAGTCAACGGGATCGTCAGTGATTACAACCAATCCAGGATCAAAAGAGTTACCGATGAAGAAAGTGTCGTCGCTAACTACCGGTACGATGCGCGGGTCGCCATCGACATCAACCTGGCCAATCGATTCGCTAGCGATACCATACGGACGTACAATCGGCAAAGTTGTCCGGAACTGTGACAAGAATGAGCCGAACGCAGGACCAAACTGCACTAGCATGGGTGGCACCAAGTCGTGAGCGATTGCCTCGAACTCGCCGTCTGAATCGTGACGTAGCGCAACTGTAGTACGCATCCCATTACGTTCCGTGAAAGCACTAATCAGCATCTCGGTTTCGGATTCGAATACCGGACCGACAACACCTAATATATCTTCGGTGAAGTCGAGAACGAAAGGAACCAAACCACCCCCTACAACCGACTCGGCCTCAACCATTCGCGAATCATTATTGTGGTTTTCATCAAACTGATGAACACGCAACTGAACTTTGTCGGCTGCCAAAGCACCTGCCGGCATCAATACCTGCAATGGGAATGCTTCGTAGTTAGACAAGTTAGCTGCCGGAGAAAAATCACCGAAGTCAACCGCTTGGAATTGAATTTCGGATGGTCGCTGGAGATCCATTGTTTGCCAACTGCTAGTGTATGGATTGACCATAAACATATGTAGCAGACTGGTGTCGGCAATGGTGTTATTTACATCTAACCGAATAGTATGCCCTAGATCGCTGTTGTCGCTTTGATGATCAAAAGTAAAAACGCGATTACCTGCATGTCGAGATTCGGCACCAGCGGTCACGTCGTAATCTCCGGGCAACGCTGTGGTTAGATTACTGAAGGCAATAGATGGAGAAAGAGTAGTGGTGTCGATCTGCTTAGAGAACACTAAGACTGATTGATAATCGTTGGCTTGGTCAACCGAAGAGTTGAGCGGATAGCTAGCTAAAACCTCTGGAGCAATTCCGTCGAGGGTAGCTGCAGTGGTGAATTCGGCGATGAGTGGTGATGAGCCAGGATCGTAGGCATCGCCATCTAGGTCGACCGGGCCTTCATTGACGGTGAGTTGGTAAGTTGTGTTGGGCAACAAAGTCAGCTGCGGTTCGATGATTAACAAGCGGTTGCCCATTAACCAAGTTGACTGGCTAGTCGAAATCAAAGTGCCAAACAATTTTTCGCGCAACTCAAATGAGCCGCTACTAACTGTTTTGATTTTCATGCTTTCACTGTAATAAATTGAAATTACAGCATGGCAATCGACGGTTTGCGAATCGGGTTGCACATCGAGTATTAGCGGTCGCCCGTCTAAAATCAGTGCGCCATGATCGGGTGCGGACGGATCGGAGTCCGGTAAGCTGCCACCACCGCCACCACCGCCGCCGCCGCCACCACCGCCGCCGCCGCCATCTGGGTCAAAGACAACTGTTGGCGATTCTGTTGAACAGGTCTGACCGACTAGACCAAAGCTTAGTAGTAAAGCTAAAGCTGTAAAGGTTTTTGCGAAAAAGTTAGCGTGTGGGTGCATCGACATCGTACGTTCCTATAATATAGACGCATTCGACCATGAGTTTCCGCCATAATATTACAGCTATTTTGCCTTACGCAGTTTTTGGAACTTTTGCCAGCTGCGTGATGTTTGAATCCACGCCCTTGCCGCTACCTACCAGTACTGCTGACACGTCAATCAACTTCAGCCAACTCGAAAGCCAAGTCGTTGACTCCCCCGAGCAAGCCCTCAATGCACTTGACGACTTATTCTTGCTGATGGGCGACACTGACCTTCACTTAAACCTTCTATTCGGGCGAGCTTCATTAAACCTACTCGAGCAGCGCCAACTTTCCGGTAAACTCGGCCCTGGGCTCGCAGCAGATTTGTTTAGTGATGCCGAAAGATGTTTTTCGTGGGTTATAGAAAACGGAGAATCCTCTTTTTACGCTGACGCGCTTCGCGGTCTTACGCGCACTAAAGCCCGCCAAGGAGATTTTGTTGACGCATGGGACGCCGCACTTCATTGGTACCAAGTTGCACATGACGAGTTCGTGTTGTCCGATCACTTACTCATCGGAGAAGTAGGATTGGGTCGCATTATTGCCCAACGTCAACATGGTGCTGCCGAAATGCCGGCGCCGCACTTGGCCATTGAATCACTCGAAGCCGTGGTCCAAATTGATAGTAATAACTATGTTGGTCGAATTAACTTGGCCGATTTCCATACATGGCAGCAGCGGCCCGAAATGGCTGCTAATGTACTAAAAGAGGCCATTACAGCTGCTCCTGATTATGGTGTGGCTTATCAACGCTTAAAGACTTTGTGCCTTGGCGACCGCAATCTACACACTGCCACACTCAAAGAGTTGTGCGACGCGGTAGCAAGCCGAGGAAGTGGCTCGTGGCCCGCGCGATTCTACAGCGCAAAATTGCTGTGGTATTACGGCGAAGCACTTTACTTGCAAGCGCGTGATGCGCGAGTGGCATCCGATTTTGTTAAGGCGATGACCGCATTAGACAAATCGCAACAAGCCTTTGAAGAGTCTGCCACCCACTATGCCAACTTCGAGTCTTCGTGTCGCGCATGGATTAGCATCGTAAAGACTCAACGCGTATGGATGCTTCGCGACGAGGGAGACATCGATGCGGCTATCGACGCTGCTTTTGAAGTGATGGACTACAATCCATCCGCACTGAAAGATCCGCTCCAAGATCAAAGCTTAGCCAACGCTATTGATTACTTAATAGCTGACATCTACTCCGCCGGTGACATGCGCAAAGCCATCGATTTATTGCGCAAAGTCTGTAGCGTCGACGACACCGTGGCTTTGTTTGTAAACAATCTGGGACTGTTCACCCGTGACTTGGCAGGCACTTTAAGCCGACGAGGTCAGCACGATGAAGCAGATCAACTGTACCAAGAATCATGGGATGTTTACTCGCGGTTGGTGGAGCTACGCCCTGAGCATCCACGTTCTGTAAATGACCGCGCCTTGATTGCTGTTTATTATTTAGACGAGCACCACGAATTTGCGGTACAGGAATTGCGTAGGGTCATTAGCATTGGCGAGGTTTTACTAGCTGAAATGGACGAAAACGTTCCGGAAGAAGAACACCGCTCTGTCGACGAAGCTGTCGGCGATGCCTACGAAAACTTGGCTTACTACCAGGTTTTCCGCCTAAATCAGGTGGGTAATGCTGAGAAACTGCTGAAAGCTAGCAGCACACACTACCCGTTCAAAGAGCGAGGTGGCGTAAAAATGATACGCAAAAAACTCGAGCAAATACGATAATACGCACCATGATAATCTGCACCACCCTTTTACTGTTCGCGCAGTCTGAATCTGCGCAATCAATCGAAGAACAAATCGCTGCTGCCACCGCCCTTGGGCAGCAGACCGAAGCTGGCATTGCCGCTGGAGAAATTACCGGATTCGATGCAGTCGATTCCTGGAACGACGTCGCCTACGCTTGGGAAGACATCGCTCAGCTTCAAAGTGCGCCTTCGTCAGTGTGGGTTAATTGGTCAGAAGCATTACTGAACGGTGGCAGCGCGAGCAACGCGACCGATATCGTAGAGAACGGTCTCGAGTTGTTCGTCAACGATGCCGCCTTGCTAGAACAATCAGGACGACTACTATCGGTAGAGTCGCGAGCAGTTGCCGCGATGGGTAACACTGAAAAATCTGACGAGCTAACAGCTGCTGCTGTTCGTGCATTTACTGCAGCACATGAAAGCGCGCCTGAAACGGCGTCCCCGTTGTTGCGACTTGGTGAAATAGCATGGACGGATTTCGTTAACGGTGGCAGCACTGATACTGAAGAAAAATCTGCTGCAATTGCTTGGTGGACTAAAGCTGCCGCAGTCGAGCCAAACGCTGTTGATTCGGGCACAGTTTACAGTTGGTTACAAACCGACTCAGTCGCTGTGTTAGATTTGCTAGTTACTGCACAGCCAGAAGAAGTGCTGCATTACTGGTATCGCGGAATGGCGCACTACTACACCGGAGCCAAATCGTGGCCTGCTACGCACGAAGACTTTCAAAAAGTGATCGAGCTTAATCCTGCTTTCACCAATGCTTATTTCTTTTTAGCCGATGGTGCGTTTCAGCGTGGAGCGATGCAATCAACTGCAAACGATGACGCTAAGGCCAAAAAAGCTTACAACTTTGCTGGTAAATACTACGCTATGTACCTACAAGATTTCGGTGATAACCACGCGCAGTCGTCTTCACAAAATGGTGGGATGCTAGCCGAATGCCAGCGTATGAATTTCTTGGCAAGCTTTACTGATTACGGCAGTGCGATTGTAATACTCTCATGGGCGACTGCCAACGACGACAGCTATCTCGACATCTGGAACAACCTCGCATTTTTGTATCGCGAGACTGGAAAGTCAGAAAAATCTTTAGCTGCTTACCAGCACGCTCTAAGCATTGAGCCTGATAACCCACAGATCATGAATGACCTTGCGGTTATTTATCATTACTATTTAAAAAGCGACGACGAGATTGCACTAGACCTGTATGCAAAGGCAATTGTTCGCGCCGAAGAGATTTTGAACGACGAGAGCCTAATCGACGAAGACCTAAGCCTAATCAAAACCGCCCTACGCGACGCCCGCAGCAACATTAACAAGTTGCGCAAGGGAAATCGTCGCAACGGATAAGTTACTGTAAAGCCATGAAAATCACCATCAGCGGCGAAGACACTATTGCCGTGCGTCTTGCGGAAGCATTGATGCACGAGCATGAGGTTTCAATGATTGTCCCCAAGAATACTGAGAACCCTGCGTTTGATTCTCTTAACGTGCAGACGTTTCGCGGATCACAGACGTCGTCCAAGTTGCTGAAAGAAGCGTGTATTTTTGACGCCGACCTATTTGTAGCTTGCGGCAATGCTGACGAAACCAACTTGGTGGCGTGTGCCGAAGCCAAGCGAATGCGCGCCAAAAAAGTGGTATGTTTTTTACGTGGTCAAGCGGTGCAGACCAACGAAAATGACGCTGCGCAACTAGCGACTACTTTGGGTATCGATCGAGTCATCCTTCCAGCCTTGCGTCTTGCTAAAGAGATTCAGAAAATCGTAATGGTGCCTGGAGCACTCGAAGCCGACGCTTTTGTTAACGGCAAGGTGCGCTTAATTAAACGACGCATCGAAGCGGGCTCACGATTTGACAACGTACTGCTCAAAGAGGTTGGTGTGCCTGACGGTGTGGTGTTAGTCATGATTGAACGTGGTGATGATCGTCTCATCCCTTCAGGCAGCACATTACTGCTTCCAGATGACAAACTAACCGCAATGGGAAGCATCGGTGGTATCGAGCGCTTAATCCGTCGTTACATGTCTGATACTACCGTGGGCCCCGATCCGCGGCGTGCGATTATTGTAGGTGGTGGCTCTGTTGGTTTTGCAATCGCCGAAGCTCTCGAAGACCACGGCTGGAAACTCAAAATCATCGAGTCAGACCGTCAGCGTGCCGAAGACATAGCCGGTCAACTTAAGGGATTGGTTCTACATGGCGACGGCACCGACCTATCATTGTTGCGCGAAGAAAACGTCGGCGACACGCCGGTGTTGATTGCTGTAACCAGTAACGACGAGAAAAACTTATTGGTTTCGTTGTTAGCAAAAAAAGAAGGCGTCAAGCGCATTCTTACCCGAGCCGACAACGAGGCTAACGAGCAACTGTTTGAATCCGTCGGCATCGATGTAGTCCGATCGACCACCGGTGCTGCGGTCAACGCTGTGTTGCGTGGGGTTTTACGCTCCGAACAAGACTTCATGGCTGAGTTCAATCACGGCGCTGTGCGGATCTTGCGTTTAACCGTCGCCGAACATGTAGAGCC
Source organism: Planctomycetota bacterium (assembly GCA_029941685.1). Lineage (GTDB taxonomy): Bacteria > Planctomycetota > UBA1135 > UBA1135 > UBA1135 > JAPKEZ01. Next base: position 9,059 of record JAPYTC010000047.1, read on the forward strand.
AATCGAATTAGCCATGATGAAGTCTCCGGTGTTCGCGATAGTGGGTGCTATCCTGCGCGATGACAATGTATTGATCCCTCAAGGTAAAGACGTAGTGCAATCTGGCGACGAATTGCTAGTATTCTGCCAAACCGACAGCGTAGAACAAACTCGCGAATTCTTCAATAACCTTTAACTCATGCGCTTCGCCCTTATCCTCGGTGTAATCGGAAAAATTCTACGCATTTATAGCATAGCATTTATTCCACCGTTGGCGTTGGCGGCGTTTAATGCGTATTACGGAATCACTCCCGATTATTCTGCCGTTATGCCATTCGCTGTAGCTGCTGGCGCCACTTTGCTATGTGGACACCTATTGAATCTCGCGAGCGAAAAAGATCAAAATTTCCGTCGCTCAGAAGCCTTGGGCGTGGTCGCGGGTACATGGTTGGTTCTTACTGTGTTTACAGCAATTCCGTATGTTATGTTTGGCATGAGCAACATTGATGCTTTCTTTGAATCTATGTCGGGCCTTACTACAACCGGTGCGACTATCCTCAATAATTTTAACCAGACCCAATCCTTTTTCCTATGGCGCTCAATGAGCCAATGGTTTGGTGGCTTAGGGGTTATTGCCCTTTTTGTTGTCATCTTGCCACAGCTGGGTGTTGCCGGTCGTCAAATTATGTTCGCTGAAAGTTCTGATGCGACGACAGATGTTGTAAGCCCATCCGTTCGCAAGTCAGCGCGCAATCTGTGGTTGCTATATGTTCTTCTGACAGGACTTGAAATCCTTCTTCTGATTTTCGTTGGTAACATGGAAATCTTCGATTCTATATGCCATGGTCTAACAACAATGTCTGCTGGTGGCTTCTCACCTAACCCGCATTCTATAGCTGGGTATGCAAGCCCAACTATAGAATGGATTCTGATTTCATTCATGATTATTAGTGGCATGAGTTTCCCTTTGCTTTACGTCGGCCTTCGTCGCCGACCGCTGGCGGTTGTTAAAGACGGCGAATTTAGGTTTTATCTTGGCACCATGCTGTTTGCCGCACTTGGCGTGGCACTAGTCTTAAGCGGAGGAGTTCCAAATCTCGAAAGCGTACGCACCGGGTTGTTCCAATCAGCCTCACTAATCTCATCTACTGGCTTTGCCAGCGTAGATTACACCGCCGCTCCATGGACCGATTCTGCCCGCATGTTTTTAATTATTGCGATGTTAGTTGGCGGTTGCGCTGGCTCAGCCGCTGGCGGACCAAAAGCAATACGTAACTTGCTTTCCCTGAAGTATATGTGGTCAGAATTAACTCGCACCCTGCATCCACGCGGAGTGCTGCCTTTGCGCCACCGCGGAAAAGTAATCCCTAACAACGCAATGCGCAGTATCCTCAACTTGGTGCTGTGTTATGCATGCACGTATATAGTCGTTGCCCTACTACTAGTCTTGCTTGGCTCCAATTTCGTCACAGCTTTCAGCGCATCGCTTGCCTGTGTCGGCAACATCGGTCCCGGATTCGAAAGCGTCGGGCCAATGGGTAATTTTGCAGAAATAGGCTCTGCATCAAAAATTGTTTTATCAATAGGAATGTGGATGGGTCGCCTAGAATTAGTAACAATTCTAGCCTTGCTCCATCCAGATGTATTACGCCACTTGCGCTGGCGCGGAAAGTTCAATCGCTCTTAGCCTTCGTGCATTGCGATGTAATTTTTCATCTCAGTAACTTGGTCAAGCACTAAGTCGCGAATCGAAAGCACACCAAGTAAATCGGCATCGTCGTTTA
>JAPYTC010000048.1 GCA_029941685.1 Planctomycetota bacterium
AATCGCAATCGACGATAAAACCTTGTACGACGCCTTCTTCATCTCGCCCCCAAACAATCGCCACATCAGCGATGGTCCCAGATGTGATCCACATTTTTTGGCCATTGATGACCCAGTCGTCGCCGTCTCGAACACATTTAGTGCGCATGCCAGCGGGGTCAGAACCAAAATCCGGCTCGGTCAAACCAAAACAGCCGACATATTCGCCGCGAGCTAATTTGGGTAGATAAGTGTTTTTCTGCGCTTCACTGCCGAAGGTCTCAATGGGATACATCACCAAAGAGCCCTGCACCGAACTAAAAGAACGGATACCCGAATCTACGCGCTCAATCTCTTGGCAAATCAATCCATATTGCATACTGGTCATACCGGCACCGCCATATTGCTCAGACACAGCAGGACCAAGCAAACCTAGCCCGCCCATTTCTTTAATGATATGGTTTGGAAAGGTGCCCGCCTCCCAATGCTTACTGACGATGGGCAGTAAGCTTTCGTTGCAATAGTCACGAACCATTTCACGCACCATGACATCGTCTTCATTAAGCATTGAAGTGATGTCGTAAAAGTCAAATTCCGTGTACTTGGACATTAGAGGTTAGCCTTTAGAAGACTCCCCAAGATTTTACATAAACGGTCTCTCTATGTATATTGTGCCGCGCACTTGAATAATTATTGCATCGCGAGTTGGCGGCGCTATAATATTTGCGTGTCTAATATAAGTTACATTTCACCGCAAAGTACTACTGTTAAAGAACTTACGCTATCCATTTTGAAAAAAAATGACCTTGCTGAGTTCGGCAACTATATTTTTGTCAGCAGCAGTTCCCGTAGCAATCGCTTGCTTGAGCAAGAGCTGTTACTCGAAATCGATGCGCGTGGACTGTGGTCAAGCTTTCGAGCGCCACAATACGCCACTTTAGGCTCGTTGCCACAGTCGGTGCTAAATATAGCCACCGAGCAACTAGCCTCGTCAGCAGCCTGCCAGCTTGCATGGATAAATGCCTTAAGTCAATGCGCGCCGCGCGACGTATTGCAACACCTCGGAGTAGACATCAAATCACGCAGCGAGACTTTACTCCTTGCGCAACAGCTGGCCAACTTCTTTTCGCAATTGGCCGCCGAGCAAATTGACTGTGGCAATCTTGCAGCCGACAATACGCTTGGCGAAAACGAACAAGCTAAATTTTCATTGTTGCAGCAGATTCATGGCGATTACCTAAGTTACTTAACTGCAGCAAACTTACAAGATAAAGATCAAACTCGCCAAGCTGCGCTCGACAGTGGCGATCTAGTCATCGACGAACGCACCAAAATCGTCGTGTTGTGTGTTCCAGAAATGAGTAATTTTCTGCGCAAGCTACTTGCAGCATGTGGTTCACAGGTTGAATTCATTCAACTCCAGTTTGCGCATCTCACTCATGCCTTCGACGAATTCGCCTGTGTAGACTGCGACGTTTTCACCACCCCGGGCAACACCTTATTAAGTGACGCCAACATTAATTTTTCGGTTAACCCGCAAGAAATGGTGTCCAGCGCGTTGTTGATGCTTAACGACAACGAGCAACAGCATTCCCCAGAAGACGTCACCTTTTCGCTGCTTGAAAAACAATGCGCTCCATTCTTAAGTCAGTCGCTTGGCGATTTTGGTGTAAACGTACGTAGTGCCGTTGGTGGTGAACTCGAAAACAGTTTACCGGTGTTGCTATTAAAGCAACTGCAGGCGTATCTCGACATTCCAAGCTTCGACAATGGTGCAGCTCTGCTTGTTCACCCTGATTTAAGGCCAAACCCTAAGCTGAAAGCCGAACTCGACAAATACCGACAAGAAAAATATCCGCAATTACTGCCCGAGTTGTATTTGGCTAAACTACCCGATGCCGTCAACATTAAAAGCAATGGTTTGGCTGCTGCGGTGGTAGCCACGCGCGACTTCTTACTTGAGGTCTATGGCGAAATCGACATCAACCCCGAGCAAAATGAAGAGTCGCACCGACGTGCCAAGGGCCTCGAGACGGTTGCTAGCACTTTGAATGAGTTGCAAGTCATCGACGACAGCTTATCGAGCGATGTCAAACTTAATTTTAATTTTGCGCGCAGCTTAGATTTCCTCTTGCACCAATGTCGCGGTAAAAAGTTATCACAACGCTACGATGACCAAAGCATTGAATGCCTTGATTGGCTCGAGCTCAGTCTAGACCCAGCGCCCGAAATGGTCGTCCTCGGATTCAATGAAAACTATGTGCCCGGCAAGGCGGCCAACAATATGTTCATCGATGCCGAGTTGGCCGACCGCTTGGGCATGTACGGTGACAAACAGCGACTTGCTCGCGACTCTTACATTTTGCAGTCACTTGCAGTAGTTCGCAAAAATGCTGGTGGCCACCTTCACCTTATTTGCGGACGGACTCAAAATGATGGCTCTCCTTTGCTGCCAAGTCGCTTATTGTTTTTATGTGGCGATGAAGATGCTTATGCCAATGCTGCTGAATTTAGCGCCGAACCTGTACCACCGATTGCTGTCAGCGAGAGTCCTGCGAATGAACGCGTGCTGCCACGCAGTAAGGACAACGGCGTGCCACAGCGGGTTTCGGTTACTTCGATTAACAATTACTTAAAATCGCCTTACTCTTTTTATCTAAGCAATCATCTGAAATTGAGTAGTGTCGTGGTTAATTGCGACGAGCTAAACCCGATGGTTTACGGAAATTTCACACATAGCATTCTGCAAAACTTTGGCAATAGCGATGTACGCAATAGCACTAACGCAGCCGATATCGCCGATTATTTGACCACCGAGTGTCACCGACTTTTCGATTTACGTTTCAGTAGTCCTAGCGCCGTGATCCGTGCTCAAGCCGAGCTATTAAACAACCGGTTTGTAAGTTTTGCAACGAAGCAAGCCGCGCGTGCGGCTGATGGTTGGCAGATAATTTCTAGCGAACGCAATATTCCTAGTGGCTGCAAATTATTTGATAGCACTTTCGACATCAGCGGCATCATCGACCGCATCGATAGGCGCGACAACGAAATCTGTCTGATTGATTACAAAACCCCTAACAGCAATACACGGTATACCCAAAAATCATTATTCAAAAACGATTTGTTTACTGATTTGCAGCTGCCGCTGTACTTCTTTCTGAGCGACTACCTCGAAGACTTGAAACCTCACAAAGTGAGCCTTGCATATTCGCTGCTTACTGCCGACAGCAACGATAGTGGGTTCGTTCACTTAAAGTTTGATGAAAAGCACAAGCAAATTGCCGAAACCCAGTGCCGTGAGGTCTTTCGCAATATTGAAGCGCAAAACTGGTTTGTGCTCGGCGACTCCCCGTTTGCGACCGACACCGAAGAAGCTCTACGCGGCGATTCACTGCTCGGCGTAAACACAATTTGCGATATCGAGTAACATGATTTCTTCACAGCAAATAAAATTAGCTTCTGCTGGCACCGGCAAGACATTTTCACTGTCTAACACCTACTTGGGTTTATTCACCAGCGGCAAGGCAGCTACAGAAATCATGGCGTCTACCTTTACGCGCAAGGCGGCTGCCGAAATCTTAACGCGCTTATTTGAACGTTTGGTCGAAGGTGTCGATGATGCGGCCGCGCTACAAGAGCTCAAAGATTTTTCGGCGATTCCTAGTGACTGGTCAGCCGCAGACGTTAAAGCTTGCGTAGTCAAGTTAGCATTATGCATTGACCAGATTCAGGTATTCACCCTTGATTCGCATTTCAACAAAATAGCTTCATTGCACCGCCGCGAATTGGGCTTACCGCTGCAATGGCGCATGAGTGAGGCACATCAAGACGCCGAATTGCTACAGACGGCAATTGGCAATTACGTCTCACACAACAGTCTCCGTGACATCGTAGAGATTGTGGCATCACTAAGCAGCGCAAATGCACCACGTGATTTTCTTGAGAGGTTGCTTATCCAAACTCATGCTACTCTCGATTTAGTTAGTGATAGCCACCTTCAAGCATGGAATTGCGTTGCGCCCTACTTAACCGATGTGACAGCAGATTCGTTGCTAGCCGAATTAGACGGCATCCACAATATTATTGAGCGTAAAGGTGCCGAATCAAAAACTCTAACGATGATCGCGGCGGTGAACGATGGTAATATCAAGTCGATGATGCATCACAGCACTTACGCTGATGATTTGTGGTACAAGAAACCGATTCACAGCGACTGGAAGGAGCTTTGTCCGCGAGTTCATCAGTACGCGCGCTCTGTGGCAACACAACAAGTCTGCGCACGCAATAAAACTTATGCTCGATTGTTCAATGATGTGCAGAACGAATTGCAACGACTGCGCCAAAATAGCCGCTTGTTTAGCTTCAGCGACATTACGCGCTTGATTGCCGCCGCCGTTGCTGAGCAGCGCATTGATTTGGCCGATGGCAATTTAGATTTGTTACTTGACGAGTTTCAAGACACTTCGGTGTTGCAATGGCGCATCTTGCAACCGCAAATCACCGCTAGCATCGAGCAGCAGCGAGCGTTATTTACGGTCGGAGATACAAAACAAGCGATTTACGGTTGGCGTTCTGGTGACTCACGATTGCTTTCAGGCTTAAAGCAATGGTCTGATGATCACACCCAAGGTGGCGCGGTCGAACAAAGCACTCTAGACACCAATTACCGCTCGAGTGCGGTCATCCTTAATACTGCTGATTTGGTTTTCACTAAGGCTAAGCAACTAGTACCTAATAGCCCAGAGGTCGCTGTGGCGGTGAATGAATGGACGACCGATTACAGTGAACATCAAGCTGGAAAAAACGTAGCGGGCTGTGCATTACTGTTTGAGGTTAGTAAGAGCGATGGAGTACCCGAAAAATCAGCGTTGGCCAAGGCGGCTGCGGCACGTGCGGCAAAGTTACATCTGCAGGCGCCATCTAAATCTATAGCGATTTTAGTACGGCAAAACTCGATGCTATCCTTAATCCAAGACGAATTACGTAAACTAGATGTACAAGCAGGTAGTCATGGCGGAGTGGCCATCACCGATGCCGAGTCAGTTCTAATCGTACTTTCGTGGCTAACTGCGGTGTTCTATCCCGGTGACAGCTTGGCACGCTTTCATGTCCAAAGTTCGCAACTCAGCTCTTTTGGCAACCTAGACGATTTGAGCGACAGACAATTCGACCGTCACGCGCAACTGCAGCGACGGACGATTCTCAGCATTGGCTTTGGCGATTACTTACGCCGTCATGTCGACGATTTGCAAAAGAATTTTCCGAGCGGTCATGACCGGCATCGCTTGCAACAGTTACTTGATTTAGCCTACCGCTTCGACGCCTTGAACGACAAAGACGCACTTGACTTTGTTAACTTTGTACGTACGACGAAAGTCAGCGACAGTGCGGCAACCAAAGTGCGCTTAATGACCATCCATGCAGCTAAAGGTCTAGAGTTTGACGCGGTAATTTTACCACAACTTAATGACGGCATGATTGGTAATATTCATCGTCAAATAGCGCTTGGTTCACGGCCCAACACCATCGCACCCTACTCTGAGTTATGCGCCTACCCATCCTCTTCTCACGCCGAGTTGATTCCTGAATTGGGCAATCTCGAGTCGCAATTAAAAACTGCGCGTTCTAGTGAGGCGATGTCCTTGCTTTACGTTGCCCTTACCCGGGCGGTCGAGCGTGTTGAAATGATGATTCCCCCTCCCAGCGAATCTGGCCAGACCGATCGCATCAGTTGCTTGCTGCGCAATGGACTCGAATTGTCGGGCAAAGATACCAAGCTGACTTTTGACGACAACGAAGATCTCTGTCTAAAGTGGCAACACCCAGACAGTGACCTTCAGAGTTGGACGCAAGCGGGATGCGACGCAGTCGTAGAAGCGGCGACAATCACTTCACCGTTCACTGCGAGCAAGACTCCACGCTTACTTAAACGCGTTGCACCATCACAAGCTGGCACCTCTACCAGTAACGGAGCAAACATTCTTAACGCCTTCAACAGCCAAGCGATGTCACGCGGTTTGCGAATTCATGCTTTACTCGAAGAGTGTGAGTGGTTAGACAACTTCACTACTAGCGACAAAGAATTACAGACTATACTTACAAAAGAGCACGTCTGCGACAAATTGATGAAGCCTGCAACCGGTAATTTTGAAGTGTGGCGCGAGCGTGATTTCAGCGCACTGATCAAAGATGGCGACAGCAGCTATATCTTGCGCGGATGCTTTGACCGTGTAGTAATCGAACGCGGCACCTCGGGCGACGCACTATCCGCCGAAGTCGTTGACTACAAAACGGGTAATGTAAATGACAGCATGCGCGATAAATACCAATCGCAACTCGCTGAATACTCTAAGGCTTTGCAGCTGTTACTCGGTTTGCCCGTCGACCGCATCAGTAGCTGTCTGCTCGAACTTGATGCTTGAAAAACTTAGCTTGCCACCATCAGTGTAGCAAGCAATTATTCCATCATCGCCAGCAACAAGGCTAATAAAACCGTCGGCGCGTGTGCCTTTAACTTTGGCAATCTTCATGCGCGGACCGGGCATGCCCTTGCGCGGGACGGCCTTTGCTACCCACCATACTTCGTCATCGATTTTATGTAACCATGCAACAGCGGCAATGCCTGCTGGCAGGTAAGTAATGTCAGCTCTGCCAATAGTGCCTTTTGCTGAAACCACAGTCGGCAAGCCAAATTTTTTGCCGCCGCCTTTTGACTGGACGATTTGCAGACGCGCGACCTCCCACTTCTTGTCACTGAATAAAACAACCGAAGTATGGCGTCCGTAGCTAGCTATGGCTGGGCCATTGACGGGACAGCCTGCTGGCTTCCATCCCTCTACGGCGAGTGGCATAGGTGCGGTGAAACTATCTGGCTGCAGTGGATTGCCACGCACGAAATAAGTGTCACGCACTTCATCAGTATTGCGGTCACGGTAAGTCACAACGACATTGCCGCTATTAAAAATTTCCGTATCGGTATCACAACAATCGCAGACGAGTTCGTCCAACACCTTTTCGTCAGCAAGGGTGCCATCTTCTTTTATGACCACCCCTATTAGCGAAGTTTGGTAAGCACCCGCTTCACCGAAAGCACCGCCCTGCAGCCATGCCGCGAAGAAGCCACCATCGGCCAATGCCACTAAGGACACAAAACCATGTTCGGCACCGAGTTGATCTTGATGTAGCCAACGCGGTTCGGTTAATGCACTCCCACCCTCACGGCTAAATGCATACTTCACGCCGTAGCCATGACCATTCGATTCTAACCAAGTAATCATGCTACTACCGTCTTTGCCAATCACAAAGCGCGGATTATCTGCCCAATTAACCATCAACTTATCGCTGGCGCTAATCAGTGTTGGCGCAGTGAATTCGCCGTCAACTAAACGACGCATTTCAAGACGCTTTATGCCATCGGCTTCACGAAAATACCAGACGTGAAGAACCCCATTATTATCACGAACCAGCCCTGGGTACATCGCACTTTCAATCGTCAACTGTGGCAATGCCTCGACAGTAATCTTGGGATTACGGATTTGAGCGGCAGGATCAGCCACCTGCAACAAAGACAAGGCACAAAAAAACAGAAAACTCATTTCAGTAAATCTCTTGGGGTAAAAGCATTCGGCAACAATTCGCCGATAGTCTGGCAGCTAACATCCGATGTTCCGCCCATAATCACTCGCACATCGCTGTCAGCGACAAACTCGTAAATGACTTGGCGGCAACCACCGCACGGTGCGACAGTAGCATCGATATCAGCCCACACTGCCAGCAGCGCAATCTTTTTAGAGCCAGCAGCGATGCCATTAGCAATCGCATTGCGCTCGGCACAAACACCAAGCGGATAAGAGGCATTTTCAACATTGACGCCTACACTAATCGAGTCATCTTGCCACAACACAGCAGCACCAACCGCAAACTTAGAGTATGGGCAGTAAGCGTTAACCGCCGTCTGCCGAGCGAGAGAAAGAAGCTCCGAATCTTGCATTTATAAACTATACTCTAATAATTGCTCGTATGCCGGCATTGCGAACTCTAATAGTTCATCAAGCTCGGCCGGAAAAGGCTCAACTTTAGGCACATGCGGACGCCATCCGTCAGTTTTCATTACTTTGCCGTACCATGCCGGAGCCCAAACCCCATAACTGCTGTGATTACCTACTGGCCACTCGAGCATTTGCTGCTCGAATTCGATGCCTAAAGCGGTACATAATTTCGGCAACATCGATACGGGATCAGCCAGCAACTTAGTGGAATCTATTACCACGGGGTGTTTACCTTGCGCGCGCAATTGCTCGAACAACTGTAATTGCTGACCATAAGCGATATCGATTTTTTCGAGGCTACCTAAATCGCGTAACAAAGAAGGCATCATTTCACGCGGATGGCGAATCAAAAACGAGTTGGTAACATCGTTGTCGTTGACAAAGGACAAATCTTCATCGCCAAAAATATGATGAGCCATGTGCTTCACATACTGAATCGGCTTGTCGCATTCGGCGCGCAACACATTTACGACAACATCGCCAAGCACATTGTCTTGAGAAGCTAGCACCTCGTCGCGCATCGGATGTAACTTACCACTACGCTGCAAATAATAAGCGTAAAAAGGCTCGTCGATGCCAACCACTTGCGAGTGCTGGCAAAAACTACGCAACAATGCCGTAGAGACAGTACGCGGGCCAGACCACATTGCGATTCGTTTGATAGTTAAGGTTTTTTCGTAGACTTCTTCTTCGTAGACTTCTTTTTAGTCGACTTCTTCTTCGTAGATTTCTTCTTCGCACCCGCTTCACGCGGCTTAAATTCGAAACCGTGGCGGCCATTCGGCTTGCGAACCAAACGAGCGGTAAAGTTGCGGCCCTTACGTGAAATGAAATCTTCGATCCAGTCCGTATGGCCTTCTTCACCAAAATACGGAATTAAATCAACGCGTTTCATTTCGCGCTGACAAATAGTGCGCGGAAACTTAACACCCTTTGGCTCGCTAGATTCAAAGTGCGTTGCGGTTTCGACAATCTTGCCCTTACCCAAAGGACATTCAATAAACTCAGACTGGTCGACTTCGTAAGAAATCTCTTCTTGGCCAACTGCACCCTTCTCGTCATCCGACTTGAAGTTTTTGACTGGCTCAAACTCTAGCTTGTGTTCAGTGTCAACTTTGATTCGCCCAGCGTAAGATTCGCCACGCATGCTAACAAAGCCTTCAATCGGCCCTGAATCGCGCTCCTCGAGCAATCGAGTAGCTAATGGGCGGTTGATGAAACGTCCGCGGAATTCTTTCCAGATGGTGTAACCACAAGCGTCTGGTTCGATCGCTTCGATTTTGAAGTCTTCCTTAAGAGAATCGGCGGGGGCAATTTCGGCGACCAACGGTAACAACTCGTTAATGTAGTCATCAACAAAGCTAATGCGCTCGATCTTGAAATTTATATAACCATTAGTCCGCTTGAGATCGTCTTCGACCTCGGTGACTTCACTGCGTGCGGCCAAGAACTCATGAACGATTTCAGCAATACCCACCAAAGGAGTTTCGGCTTCTTTACCCATCGACTTAATCGTCAACTTGTAACGATCACCCTTGGCACGACGTGAACAACGGTAGCCCTTAAGTCCCTCACGCACATCATGAGCATCAAGTGGACACTTACCCACGGACTCTTCGTCTTTGTACAACTCTTCGTATGAAAAGTTAACGAACTTATCAACCAATTCACGGGTAGTACTTTCAATCGATGCCATGTAAGCAGAACGTTCCATGTCGCCGTGCTCAACTTTGTACAACGAAGATTCCATTTCGGCAGTCTGTTCAGCCTTAGCCAAATCAATCGCGCCAACACGTTCCAAAAAATCAATGAGGGTGATACCCTTAGCCGCCGCACGCAAAGTCTTGCCGTTGCGTAGCACATAACCCTTACGCACTAAAGCCTCGATAGTCTGCGCACGCGTCGCCGGAGTACCTAGCCCCTTGCCTTGCATCTCGACCAACACCGCGTCGTCTTCGATATCATCAAAAGAATCAACGGCCACATCAGTTGCAATTTCCATTTGGCGCAACAAGCCAGCTTCGGTGTAACGCTTTGGAGGGCGAGTTGAATCTGCCTCGCAGCTGATCTGCTTAATCTTACCCGGCACTGTTTGACCCTTTTCGACACCCAAATCGCCAAGTTGGTCGGAAGCCTTGGGGATACGATGGACTAACATCCAACCTGCATAAACCATCCGCTTTGATTCGGTAAAGAAAGTAAGCGCATCTTTGCCCGTTGGTGAAATCACAGTTTCGCGCACCACGTTTTCCCATTTAGATGGCTTCATTAGTGCCGCTAAGAAGCGGCGAACCACCAACTCAAAAATCTTGGCGTCGTCACCACCTAATGTTGTCTTAGGAAGTTGGCCAGTTGGGATAATCGCAAAGTGATCGCCAACCTTTGAATTATCAAAGTTACGCTTGGAGTTTTGCTTGCCATCTTTAATGATTAACTTTGCGGCATCAGCGAAAAACGCGGCTTGCTTGATATCAACGAAAGCCTTTGAAAACGATCCCGTAGCGATGTCGCCAAGTAGCTCGTCGACTTTAGCAACATAATCTTCTGGCAAAGCCTTTGAGTCGGTACGCGGATAAGTTAAAACTTTGTGCCCTTCGTACAATCGCTGAGCAGCGCCAGAAGTACGAATAGCTGAAAACCCAAAACGATTGTTGGCTTCTTTTTGCAGCGATGTCAAATCGAATAACGCTGGCACATTACGCGTAGAGTTTGACGCGCGCTCGGTTACTGCTGTCGGCTGACCTTCGCAAGA
>JAPYTC010000049.1:0-10124 GCA_029941685.1 Planctomycetota bacterium
CGGTGAAAGTAACGGCCAAACTACAGCCTTCAGTGCAGTTACCAAATGGCATTTTGTTGCGTATTGATTTGATTCTAGACAGTCATCCAAACGCGACTATGCTTGACAAGCGCGCCTTAGTAAACGAAGGCGACCACAGCTACGCATTTGTGATCCGCGACGAACACGCCTTTAAGGTTGAAGTGTTTCAAGGATTCAGTGACGAACTTACAATCGAAATCGACGAGCGCACCGCTATCAACAAAGGTGATTCAGTGGTCATCGTTGGCGCCGACCGCTTAAAGGATGGCGACTTAATCTCTGTAGTCGCTGAATAATGTCCAAACCTTCTTCGACTGAGGGTGGTTTACTAGCGCTAGGCGTATTACGCCCCATTGGCGTCGGCATGATTGTCGCTGCAGCGATTGTCTTTGGTTTCATTTCGCTTGGCAAACTGCCCGTCGATTTACTGCCCCCCATCAACTATCCATCAATCACCGTACGTACTAGCTACCCCGGTGCCGCCCCCGATGACATCGAAGAGCGCGTTACGGATCGTCTTGAAGACGTACTCTCCACAGTTAGCGACTTGGTGAACATTCATTCTTCGTCACGCGCCGAAGTCTCAGAGATTTACATGGAGTTCGCCTGGAACACCGAGCTGCCAATGGTAGTACAAGATGTGCGCGAACGGCTCGACCGAGTGTTCTTGCCGTCGAGTGTCGAGAAGCCACTAATCTTACGCTACGACCCAAGCCTCGACCCGGTACTACGCTTGGCCTTATCAGGTGGCGGAGACTTAGTGCGACTGCGCGACATTGCCGAATCAGAGATCGAGCGGCAACTCGAAGGCATCATTGGTGTGGCTGCCGTCCGCGTAAAGGGTGGTCTTGAAGACGAGGTACAGGTGCTGGTTAATCCGCAACTACTTGCTAGTTACAAGATTACTTCCGAAATGATTCAGCAACGTTTGCAGCAAGAAAACCTGAACGTGCCCGGTGGTAAACTCGAAGAAGGTTCTATCGAGTATGTAGTACGCACCCTTAACCAATTTCAAAGTCTAGATGACATCAAAGACTTGCCAATTGTCACGCGCGGCACCACCGTCATTAAGTTGGCCGACGTAGCAAGGGTGGTCCGAGGCAGCAAAGACCGTGACATGATTTTGCGAGCTGGTGGCGATGAAGCCGTCGAGATTGCAATTTACCGCGAAGCTGGCTCTAACATTTCTGCTGTTGCCAAAACGGTCCGCGACAAACTGTTCGGTACTACCGATGGCGACAAAAAGGTTCGGGGCATCACCGACGACCTCGAAGACGATTTAACATTAGCAATACTTAGCGACCAATCGGTTTTCATCGAGTCTGCAATCACCGAAGTGAAATCCGCCGCGATGTTCGGTGGTATTTTCTCAATCTTAGTGTGCTTCTTGTTCCTACGCCGCTTTGCCACGACATTCGTCATTGGCATAGCTGTACCGATTTCGATTATCGCCACCTTCGGCGCCATGTACAGTGCCGGTGTATCCCTTAACATCATGTCGCTAGGTGGACTCGCTCTCGGTATCGGCATGTTAGTTGATAATGCGATTGTGGTGCTTGAATCTATTACACGCTGTCGTGAAGAAGGTGACGACCCACAACAAGCGGCGATTCGTGGCGTTAAAGAAGTTGGCAGCGCAGTTGTCGCTTCCACCTTAACAACCATTGCGGTTTTCGCGCCGATTATTTTCATCGACGGCATCGCAGGACAGACTTTTGGCGACCAAGCCTTAACCGTCGTTGCATCGTTACTCATTTCATTGGCCATCGCCCTTTTCTTTATTCCGGGCTTAGCAGCGCGCATCAATGTTTCTGAAAGCGACGACATTAGTTTAAGGCAACGTGTAGATTCGATGTTTGACAACTTAATGCCGTTTATCAAAAGTGGCAACATACACCGCAACCTCGGATTCCCGCGCAACAAACGGTTTATCGTTTTAGCAATTGTTACAGGGGCGTTTGCCGCCTACATCCTCGGGATTTACGTGCCTGGCCTTGACGACGAATGGATAAAACCTGGCGTCGACGCAACTAGCAAATGGGGTTCCACCCCTGTCCCGGTCGACATACAAAAGAGAATTGCTGTTGCCCGCTTTGTTGGTTTGGTTTTATTTATGCCTTTTGCGTGGTTAAGTATTTTGCCGATAACCACATTCGTATCCCGCCTTGCTTTCGACATTTTTGGTGGGCTGATGTTTGTCGTCAAATTGCTTTTAGGTGGCACACTAGAAGCTGTACGTTTGATTTTGCATCTACCATCAAAGGCTTTCCATTTCGGTTTCGAGATATGTGAACGCATATACCCAGTGGTTCTCGAGCGCGCTATCAAGCGCCCTACCTTGATACTAATGTTCGCATTGTTTGTGTCAATTTACAGTTTCTCAATCACCCAGCATATGGGACGCGCATTGCTGCCCGACGTGATGCAGGGCGAATTGATCGCCGAGTTGTTTTATCCAGCGGGCAACACCCTCAAAGAGACCGACCGTCTAAGTACTAACCTCGAGGGCAAAATTATGTTGCTAGATGGAGTACTCGAGACATCCGTCTCTGCGGGCACCGACCGCGAAACTATTGCCAACGACGAATCGGGGCCGCACACTGCGCAGCTTAGCATTCGTTTAGACACTAGTACAGGCGACCCCCATGCGCTTGAATCAGCTATCACCTTGCAGGTGCGTAAAATTCTCGATTACGAGCCGGCATTGGCGCGCTACAACTTGAGACGGCCGACAGTCTTAGCACTTAACGCCCCTCTAGAAATCGAAGTGGTCGGGCAAAACCTTGACGACGTAAAATTAGCTACTGCCGAGTTGCAAGCCTTGTTAGCTGATGTCCCAGGGCTAGACGATTTACGCTCGTCACTGCGCCGTGGTAACCCTGAATTACGCATTCATCTCGACCGCGATAAGTTGGCACGCCACAGCTTAACGGCCGCGCAGGTGTCAAAGAGTTTGCGCATGGCCGTCGAAGGAGAGACTGCATCCACATTCCCTGGACGAGATGAACGCATTGATATTCGAGTGCGGGCCGACGAACTCTCGTTGAGCCGCATTGAGCAGCTTAAAAACATTCCTGTTAACCCAGAGGCGGACTCACCGTTGCCTTTAAGTGCAGTGGCCACCTTCAGTCTTGCAGATGGCCCATCAGACATTCGCCACATTCGCTCACGACGGGCTGCGGTACTGAGTGCTTCAACAAGCGGCGTTAGTCTTGGCGCCGTCCGCGATGCTGTACAGGCGCGAATTTCACAGATGTCGCCACCTCCTGGCATTCGCTTTAACATTGCGGGTCAAACCAACGAGATGGAAGAAGCTTTAGCGGCACTGACTTTCGCTTTAGCGTTGGCCATCTTCCTGGTCTACGCAGTTATGGCGGCACAATTTGAATCACTGCTGCAACCCTTGCTGATTTTGTGCACCGTACCGATGGCTGGCGCTGGTGCAATTTGGGTTATGGCTGCGACCAACACTCCTATTTCTGTTGTCGCCCTGCTCGGAGCAGTCATTCTTGCCGGGATTGTAGTGAACAATGCAATCGTACTTGTCGACCGCATTAACCAAAACCAAAAGCGTGGCTACGAACTCCATCGCTCGATTATCGAGGCCGGATCAGCACGTTTACGTCCGATTCTAATGACTACCGTCACTACTGTTCTAGGCATGTTACCTATGACCGGCTGGATTCCGGCTTTAGGTGGTGCAGACGGGGCCGAGTTGCGCACGCCAATGGCTTTGGTGGTCATGTCAGGCTTGATTTGTGCAACAATATTAACTTTAGTAGTCATCCCATGTGGCTACGCCATCTTGGCTAAATGGAGCAAACAGAATGCCTGATAAGCCGCAGCCAAAGTTACAACGTTTCTTTTATGCTTTAGTGCATCGCCCTATTGCTGTGTTGATGTTGAGCATTGCGCTGCTCGGCATGAGCTTCATTGCTACGCAGCGCATTCAACTTGACTTAGTCCCTAGCGGCATCGGCTCGTCAGAAATCTCAATCAGTGCCACATGGGAAAACGCCAACCCAATTGAAATTGAACAAAAGATTATCAAGCCGCTCGAAAAAGAGTTGCGCGCGATTCCTAGCCTCGATTCGATCTATTCGCAAGCCAGCGAGGGCTCAGCAGAAATCAACATCAGCTTTCCAGGCGACATTGATGTCGACGAAATATATGCCGAAATATCTGATCGCATCGAGCGCGCGCGTCCACTGCTACCGACTGAAGTTGATCGCATTCGTATTCGCCGCCGCGGCATGTCATCCATGCCGATTATGTTCACAGGCGTTCAGTTTCCTAACATGGAACGCGGTGTCGCTCAAGATCTAATCACCAATGCCTTGCTACCACGCATCGAAGCTGTCGATGGCGTGGCCAGCGCTACGTTTTGGGGCATCGAACCGCTGTCGATTCGCATCTGGTTAGACGAAGAAAGCGTATTCGCCAACAACATCGACATTGGCAGCCTAGTGCGTCGCCTGCAGGGTGACAACATTTCGTCACCGGTTGGTGACATCGACTCTACGAGCGGACGCACAATCATCCGCGTTGATTCGCGATTCAAATCTATCGAAGAAATCGAAAACTTCCCGGTACGAGATGGTTTCCGCATCAAAGACATCGGCCGTGTCGAAGAAGTGCGCAGCGCTCCAGAGTTTATGTTTCGTTTTGGTGGTGAATATTCGACCTCGTGTAACATTTCAAAAGAGAGTTCGGCTAACACCTTTGATGTTTGCAATCGCCTCGTAGATTTGTTCGAAAATGAGTTGCCCAATGACCCTGTATTAAGCCGCTTCAAGTTCAACGTCTATTTTAGCCAAGGAGAAATGATTCGCGAAAGTGTTTTCTCACTGATTAAAGACTCGTTACTTGGTGGATTAATCGCTTGTGTTGTGCTGTTCTTGTTTCTGCGCAGCCTTGCGTACACATTATTGATTACACTTTCGATTCCATTCGCTGTACTCATATCGCTGGCGTATATTTACTTTAGTGGTAGTACCCTAAACTTGATGTCAATGATGGGAATCACCATATCGGTCGGCATGCTAGTCGATAACTCGGTAGTGATTGTTGAAAGCATCTTCAAGAAACGCGAGACGAACAAAAACTTAATTGATGCTATTTGCCAAGGACCATCCGAAGTAGTGTTAGCCATCGTGACTGCGACACTAACTACAATCGTAGTGTTCTTGCCGCTAATCTTCTTGACGGACAATCGCGAGCAAAAGGTGATCGCCGAGGCTATCGGTATGCCACTTATTGTGGCCCTGCTAGCTGCATTGTTACTATCGATTGTTATGGTGCCGGTTGCAGCACGATTTATCAGCGCTAAAAGCAAAGCGAACACCACCGCCGGTCACTTACCCACCTTCATGACCAAGCCGTTGTTCGCGACGGTCAACTGGTCTCTCAAACATCGCTTTCGCGCAGTGACGGTCTACGCGTTAATTCTTCTGTCTTCAGCTATGGCGACAGCTGGTCGTGAAACTGCATCTTCAGGTGAAAGAGAAGGACAGATCTCTGTGCGCTTCAGCTTTGTAGATGGCACCTCGCTTTATGACGGTCATCTCGAAGTCCTCGAGCTAGAGAAAGAAGTTCTCACAAACGATGATTTCAAAAAAGAGTACCCTTACATCATGACCGGCTGTTGGTTTACTCGACGCGGTGGTTCAATTATGATTTGGCCCGACCGCCCACTCAAAACCAAAGAAAAAGATTCGCTGATGGCATACCTCAAAGAGAAATTGCCGCAACGAGCACGCATCAGTTATCATTTTTCTCAAGAGATGTCACGTGGCAGTAATTCCGGTGACCGTGACTGGACGCGCATCCGCGTGAGTGGCCCTGACAGTTTGGTGGTGCAAGACATCATCAGTGATATCCGCCGTCGTGGACGCCTCTCCGAAAGCTTTACCGAAGTATCCAAAGAGAACGACCTAAATCACGAAATATTAGTCAAACTCGATCGCGAGCGCATGTCTCGCCTGGGAATTGACAGTCAATCGGTATTGGGCAATATTGAATGGACTATGCGTGGCTTGATGGTCTCGCGTTTTGAAACAGACAGCCAAGAAATTCCGATTATCATCGAGTATGACTCGCCCAATGAACCTGATTTAAGCAGCCTTAAAGAGATGTTAATCGGCACCAACAATCAGGTCGTGCCCCTGTCTACCTTCGCCGAATTTGCCAACAGTCGTTCGGCCTCAACCATCCACCGTCTCGACGGAAAGATTTCTGATGTAGTTGGCTTAAAATCAGTGACAAAAGACGAGAAAATGGCTGCGGAAGACGTCCAGCGCTTGATGCTTGACATCGAAATACCTGATGGTTACTCATGGAAACTCACGGGTGGTTACGAACGCACCTCAGCCGACATGAGCGATTTAATGTCGGCCCTAGTCTTGGCAATCGGCTTGGTGTTCTTGCTGATGGGCCTGCTGTTCAACTCGGTGATTTTGCCACTATCTGCGCTTACTACGATTGCTTTTGCGGTGCTGGGATCCAACTGGGCGTTCAAGTTAAGTGGCCAGCCATTCGGCTCCATGGAAATGGTCGGCATGATTGTATTGGCCGGAGTTGTAGTCAATAATGCAATTGTTTTGATTGACCGTATCCTGCAACTTGAGCGTCGTGGCCAACAATTAAACGAAGCGATTATCAACGCCGTCAACGATCGTATGCGGCCGGTGTTTATGACAGCGCTCACTACAGTTTGTGGATTGTTACCAATCGCAATCTCCGAACCAAGCAGCACCGGAGTCAGCTTCAAGGGCATGGCGATTGGCATTGTTGGTGGCATCAGCGTCGCGACGATTTTCACGCTTACGGTAGTGCCATTGTCCTTCTCTTTATTCAGAGATTTTGGACGCTTGTGTAGCAACGCATTTGCCTCGAAACCTCTGAATTAGAAGGTTTTTCGTGACTGATTAGGGGCGACGCTTTAGAATAGTTGCCCCAATCATGGTAAAGCTCTTTCAAGGTAGTCCGCGTGCATGCAACACAATCGCAATTGTGGTCGCACGCTTTAATTCTGAGATAACCTCGGCATTAACTGCCGGTGCCATCCACACCTTAAAAGAAGCTGGTGTTGCCGACGACGACATTCATGTGTACCACGTACCAGGAGCATTCGAAATACCCTTGATGTGCGAGATTGTCGCTGAGCAACACGATGCCGTTATTGCACTCGGTTGTGTGATTCAGGGCGATACCCCACACTTCGAATATGTTTGCAACGAAGCAAGCCGTGGCATCCTCGATGTTGGCATACGCCACCGCAAACCTGTCATGATGGGAGTTCTCACTTGTGCGACTTATGCCCAAGCTAAGCACCGTGCTTCGCTGTCGGCATTCGACACCAACGAAGACGCCATTGTCGATGGCGAAAAGTCCACTCCCGAATGCAACAAAGGTTGCGAATGTGCGAGTGCTGCTCTTGAAATGATTTCATTGATAGGCCAAAGTAAATGACCGAACCCATACGCCGTCGTACCTATGCTCGCGAGTTGTGCTTGCAGTATTTATACATGTACGAGATCCAGCCAGACACTGCCCCAGCTGAACTCGACTCTTTTCTCGAGCACCACACTAAAGGCAATCGCGACCGCAAAGGGCGTATCGTTATTTCTGAGTTTGCGCATAAGCTTTGTGTCGGGGTAATCGAGAACCGTAAACAAATCGATGAATGGATTGTCGGTATTGCGCGTAATTGGCCCATCAATCGCATGGCTCACATCGACCGCAACGTTTTGCGCCTTGGCATTTACGAGTTGGTGTTTGGTAACGAAGACGCGCCGCCTAAAGTAGTGATTAACGAAGCTATTGAGCTCGCCAAGAGATTCTCAGCTGCACAGTCTGGGTCATTCGTAAACGGCATTCTCGACCGTGTGCGCCATCTTGTAGCTGACGCACGTGCGATGGGTGTCACTACCCCAAGCCCACCAGAGCGTATCGAAATTGGTGGTGTCGGCAATCAAGTTAAAGGCAAGATACAGTCAGATTTTGACGACAATCCGTTTGCGGCAATCCCTAGTGCCAAGGACGAAATTGACGATGGCATGCACAAGTATTAGCTATGGTGTTGTCCAAGCTTAAGCAAGGCCTTACTCGAACTCGCAACAAGATTGGACATCTTCTTCGCTCACTTAGTAGTGACACTAGCCTTGAAGAAACTATGGACAGCCTCGAAGAGTTGCTGTTCACGGCCGACGTTGGCCCCCTAGCTAGTGAGTTGTTGGAGAAGGCCGAAACGCAGCTCAAGTCTGGCGAGCTGGCTAGTCCCGCGGATGTACCGCAGTGGTTACGCGACGAGCTAACAAAAGTATTACTCGGCCCCAACGGCAGCCCTCTACCCAAGACCAACAGCGAAGGACCCACCGTTGTTCTGGTCGCCGGAGTTAATGGTGCAGGTAAGACGACATCCATAGCTAAGTTGTGCCATTGGCTAGGTTCGCAAGGAAACTCGGTTATAGTTGGCGCTTGTGATACTTTTCGCGCCGCTGCAGTAGAGCAGTTACAAGTTTGGTGTGAGCGCACGGGTGCTAACTGCATTACCGGACAGCCGCAATCAGACCCGGCTGCAGTCGCACACGATGCAGCACAAGCAGCGATTGCACAGAACATCGATTACCTCATTATCGATACCGCAGGACGCTTGCATACCCAAAAGAACCTTATGGCCGAGCTTGACAAAGTTGCGCGAGTTCTTGAGAGAATAATCCCTGGCTCGCCGCACCACAGCCTCTTGGTCCTTGATGCGACGACTGGGCAAAACGCAATTCAGCAAGCAAAACTTTTCGGCGAATGTGTGCCCGTTAGCGGCATTGTGCTCAGCAAACTCGATGGTACAGCCAAGGGTGGAGCTACTCTCAGCATCAGCAAGCAACTGAGCCTACCGGTATTATTTATCGGCCTTGGCGAGAGCAAAGAAGATCTCGAGGTTTTCGATCCGGGCCAATTCATCGACGCCCTGTTTACCCCAATTCAACAATAGTGAGAACAGTAACGGCTAACGAAGCGCGCATCGCCTGGCGATTGGCTTGGGCAAGTGTGTTACTACCGATGCTTTTGTGGTCGACTTCGATGCTTGACGAAACTCGCTTTGACGGCGCGCTCTTTTCACTATTGGCATTGTTCCCCATCGGCTTCAGCGCTTATAAGCAAAAACTAAAGTTGCTGCCGGGAAGCTGGTTTGCCATCGCCGCCATTTTTGCCGGAAGCCTACCCTTTTTTTTCTCACCGCAATTTAGCGTATCGCTTGCATCAAGTCTCTCAGGCCTAGCCGACCGCGCGCCTCTATTCAGCGCACTCATCCTTGCTGGCTGCATGAGTCAATGGCAACGTAAAAATCTGTGGCTAACCATGCTGCCGCTATTCGTCGCAGTTGCCCTCGCCTGCTGCTTTTGTTTACCACAATCACTAGGATGGGATCCACCCGGCTACCTTAACTTACTCGGCAGACGTCCGCTTTATCCCTTCCTCGGCCTCAATCATGCCGGGGAGATTGTGATGCCGGCTTTGCTGCTATGCATTGGTTTGGGCCAAAAGTATTGTGCTAAGCGATGGTTACCTTTAGCAATCCCGATGGCGCTGCTCTGCGGATTCTGGGGTGGTAACGCGATTCGCCTCGGCTTGCTCTGTGGTTTATTAGCCCTGTTCCTTGTGAGCAAGATAAAAAATAAATCGCTAATCATTGTCGCAGCAGTTTTCATTGTCGGCGAATTGATGCGCGCATTTACTGGCGACGGGTTTCGCAGCCTAGAGGCTGAATATCGTTCAACCGAAGTCCGCTTCGAAATGTACACCGCCGGAATCGAAAAAGCCGTCGACACCCCATTTGGCATTGGCATCGGTCAATTCGAACACAGTTACCCACAATGGCGGGCGTCCGGAGAAGCGCAAATGACCAATGCCAACATGTCAAACGGTGCCTTTCGCGCACCAAAATCAATGCACAATGATTTGCTACAGGCACTCATCGAATTAGGATGGCTCGGGTTTGCGCTATTGACGGCTGGCTGCTACCGGTTATATAAACACATTCGATTAAACGCTCGTCAAGATGCTCTACTGTATGCCGGGTTTGCGATTAGTTTTGCAGTTTG
>JAPYTC010000049.1:10134-10719 GCA_029941685.1 Planctomycetota bacterium
GTTTGCGCCTTCACGCGCTCGCCATTTACCGACAATTTGCCCGCGATGGCAATATTCTTTTTGGTCGTTGCCGGACTATCGCAGTCGTCTACTAAAAAAGATGTGTGTGGCAAGCAATCGTTACCTACACTCGTTGCGAGTTACGGCTTGTGCATTTTTGCTTTGCTACCGGTGTACTCTAATCTGCGTGGCGAAAGCATCATGGCCAGCGCTATCGAAGATGCGACCAACAATGTCGATGGCGAACATCTTTTTAGCCGCCTGAGTACTATTTCAGAAGTGCGGCCATGGGACTCGCGCAACTGGATCATGATGGCGGCGATGTATATGCATGATGGCCAATTTAATTATGCACGAACCTGCTTTGATCAGGCCCTGCTATATCACCCATACGACATGACCGCTCTACTCGGTGCAATCAAGACCGAAGAGCAAGATCCAAATGGTTCAGCGGCGCGTCTGCTGCTCCATCTCGAGACTGCTGAAAAGCTGATGCCGTACCACGAGACGGTAATGACCTTGCGCCTTAAGATTCTTAATCCACTGCGCGACTCTTTTAAAGACGCTTATCAGACCCTAGTCAAG
>JAPYTC010000050.1 GCA_029941685.1 Planctomycetota bacterium
GCATGTACAACGGGTTGGTCATTACCGCATGCGCACCGAGTCGTTGAATCGCCAAAAACGAAATTAGTGTTTGCGGAATATTTGGCGCCTGCACTGCAACGCGCGTGCCCTTGACCACACCTAAATTAGACAGCGCTGTAGCAAAACGATCGACCTCTTCTTTGAGCTGCGCATAAGTAAACTTGCAGTTCATGAATGCCAACGCATCGTGGTCGGCATAATCGTGATTAGCTAAATTAAGGAACTCGCCAACCGGGATATCTTGAAAATCGACTTCGGCTGGAACGCCATTGTCGTAGGATTGGTGCCATGCTTTAGTAGTCATGGTTGAAGCATAGCTACGCGCCACCAGTTAGGGCAAGATTATTGCACCACGCCAGCGTCAATATTTGAGATCTGCCCGCTCTGCAAAGATTGCAGCCAATAGCTGCGGCCGGTGGCGCTTGCCGGAATATACTGCGACCAGCCAACAACACCCATGCCGTCGCAATAGCCGGGCACGCCCAAAACTGATGGTGCGTCTAAACCTAAAGTCACGCCAAGTTGTGGCACATATTGTGTGCCAAGACCTGTTAGCGAGTAAGCCATATAAACTTTCTCGAAAGGGATTCCACCACTAACGTCTATGGTTGCTGATTGACCGGCGACAAAAGTAGTAGGCTCAATGTTTAGGTTAATCGGCGCACCATTACGGTGGCCATAAATTTTGACTTGCCAGTTTTTCCAGTCTCCAGAAATATAGTGGTCGAGATCGGCGATACGCATCTTCCATGAACCACTTGAACTTTCATCAAGGTGACGCACGCTGGTAAAAGTATGGTAATTGATGTCATCTGAGTTGTCGTTGTTTTGGTGCATTAACACTGACTGTGTCCCGGAAGGCGCAACTAACTCAATTTCGAGATCTCCTATGTAATTATGCAAAGCACGAATCTTAACTTCTACGTGCTGAATCGTAATATCATCGGTAATCGAGATATATTCAGTAATGCCCACAGGGTCGTCATCAGGAATCGAACGATTCACCACCATACGACCAGTATCTATCACATACTCAATGCCCGGCGACATATAAGTTTGTGCCTCAACCACAGCTGCACCGACGTCAAGCGCACCAAAGCCATAAGAATAGTGGATGTCATGTCCCGCGCCATTCTGTGACCATTCGCCATTGTTAACATCACATTTGCGCGCTGTACGTGCCAAAATAGCTTGCACGTCGCGCCAATCTAAGTCTGAGTTCGCCTCAAGTATTAACGCCGCTGCACCCGCTGCCATGGATGCCGAAGCAGATGTGCCGCCGTAGTTGAAATCGTAATTGTTATTTAATGTGGTAGTCACAATGCCAGAAGAAGCGCCATCAGATGGTGCAACAACCAACAAGGATGAACCATCTTCGCTATATGAAGATTGCTGATCGGTGTTGGAGATAGCGCCGACCGCAATGGTGTAGCGGCTACCAGCATAAGGGTCGTATTCAACTCGGTCGTTACTGCCACCATTACCCGCTGCCCAAGTGAAAACAATACCCTTGCTATTTCGTCCATCTTCGACAGCCTCTCTTAAGGCATCGAGCTCGACAGTAGTTATGGAATGCAACTCGCCGTTATCAATCGGGCCCCACGAATTATTCTTGATGGTGTGTTCTTGATTGGCCCACATGAAAGTACTGGCATTCAGTAACGCCGAGCCAAATAGTTGCTCTGACCACTGCGCCTTATAAGCAATCCCGGCAACGCCAATACCGTTGTTACCTTCAGCTGCAACAATGCCTGCTACGCTAGTGCCGTGCGCGCTTGAAATGAAAGGAGTACTGAGTGATGCATTATAATTAGCCGCCAAGTCAATATGCGATTGATCAATTCCGTTGTCGGCGATTCCGACAACTTGGCCCACGCCGTAATAACCTAATACCCATGCGGGCTCGACGTTAATGTCAAAACCTGGGTTCATCATATTTGACAAATGCCACTGGTCGTCAACATAAGTGTCATTGGTCAACGAGCGCGTCGCGAACTCGCCAGCCGCGCCATCAATCACCTGCGTGATGCTCGGGTGAGCAAGCAACACCGCTTTAAACACGCTCTTGGGGATACCATTCGGCACCTGCACGGCATGCCAATCACTTGGCAACACAAACGACTGATCGGCAATCAGTTCGATGGGCAAGTTAGTTGCATAAACCACCAAAGCAGACTCGTCAGAGCCTACTGTAAGCCCAGCTTGGGCGTACAAAGCAAGAATGATGGAAAACATGGGTAAATGAAAAGGATTTCTAGAGTATCCTCCACAAAAGGATACCCTAGAAATCAGGGGAATTTCGAGTTATTGGAGGGTTATTGAACAGTCAATGCTAGGATATTTGAGACTAAACCAGATTGCACAGATTGCATCCAAACACTGCGGCCGCTCGCCCCACCAGGAACGCTTAAGATGAAAGTGGTGGCACCCGACGTATTCGTATTTTGTGGTGAAGTCGCCAATGCTGGAGAGGCTATACCCAATGTCACTCCCAAAGAAGGCACGCTGAAACTGCCAAGGCCTGCAAGTGAGTAAGCCAAGTAGGTTCTAGTGCTAGCCGCTCCGTTGCTGACGTCGAGTAGTGAGCTGGCACCGGCATTCAAGCCATTAGTGCTAAGGGTCATACCATTACCTGCAGCATCGTGTCCGTAAACAGTAACCGTGAAGTTATTCCAGGTGCCTGTTGTGCCAGCATCTTGATCGCTGATTGCAAGCGTCCATGTTCCTTGCGAAGATTCGCCGAAGTGACGATTCGAAGTGAAGATGAAGTTGTTGTAGTTGTTGGTGCTGTCGCTTCTGACTTTCGCCAACACTGAATTTTGACCACTCGGTGATGTTAGCTTGATGTGCAAATCACCAACGTTGTTATGACTTACGTTCAACTTAACTTCGACAGATTCAACCGTAAAGTTACTGTTAATAGTTGCGGTACGAGTTAAGCCAGTAGTATCGTTGTCTGGTATTGAAGCGTTTACAGTTACCTGACCACTAGTGCTGTCAACTTCAGGGCCAAGGTTAACCCATGTTGAAGCCAGTGTTGTTGCAGCAGTTGCATCAAGTGCACCGTAACCGTAGTTAACATTTAAGTCGTAACCTGCAACAGATGTTGTCCAGTTCGAATTACCACTGTGGTTTTTACGAGCTGACTCAAGCATCACAGCTTGCACGTCACGCCATGTAAGCGCAGGGTTGGCATCAAGGATAAGTGCTGCAACACCGGCGCCAAGAGGACACGCTGATGATGTGCCGCCAAAGCTTGATGTGTAACCAGAACCATTGGTCGTAGTGTAAATGCCGCGGCTATTACCGTCAGATTGAGCTACAACGAACATGGACGAACCCTGTTCGTTGTAGTATGAACGCGTATCGTTATCGCCAATCGCCCCAACAGCAATGGTGAATCGGCTTGACGCATAAGGATCGTATTCGACGCGGTCGCCAGTGCCGCCATTACCAGCAGCCCAAGTAAACACTTCGCCTAGTCCGCCACGTCCACTACTGACTGCTGTAGTTAGCGCCGAACGCTCGGATGATGACATATAAGAAATCGTGCCATCGTCGTAAGGACCCCAAGAGTTTGACTTAATGGTGTTAATGTCGTTACGGTAGCCAAAAGCGTTTGCCGTTGTGGACGACGAGCCGTAAAGCAAGCCGGCCCATTGCGAATCGTAAGCTGCGCCAACTCCGCCGCGACCGTTGTTGGCCACTGCAGATGAAACACCAGCACATGAAGTACCGTGTGAAGAACTACTGCTTGTTGAAGAAGCAGCTGAGTTGCGATTGGCTTGTAAGTCGGGATGGTTAGATTGCACACCACCATCGATGATGCCGACACACTGACCGCTACCGGTGTAGCCGTTGTTCCAGGCGCCTTCGACATTGACATCGTTAGTTGGTGCAATGTTATTCACCAAGTGCCATTGCTGACCAAAAGATGGATCGCTTGGCAACGCACGCTCAGAAAGCGGACGTCGCGCATCAAGGTAAACTTTTTCGTCACCGAAGTAAGCATCGAGGCCATTAGCCATTGCTAGTGCTTGCTCGACAGTGTTAGTGTGCACCAAATAGAAACCCGGTGCGCCTTCCAAATCGCTGACAAAAGATTCGCCGATGTAGTTGGCAAAGTCTTGAACTTGCTGTACAGACTCGGCTTCAACGATAACGCGTGAATGGAAGATGTAACCGGCAGTCGGCGCGGGGATTACACCCTGCTTACTGATGAGGTCGTCATTAATTCGCATCGCGTCTGCCTGCTGCAAATTGAGGCCATCTATTTGAAAGACCGCACGGTCGAAACCGAGATCGGTGTACTGAAATTCTTCACTCTGCAGCCATGCAGAAGATTGCGCGCTCAAAATGGCGCTAATTAGTATGTTGCTTATCATCGAGGATTAAGGGTTTGTACAGGAAAGGGGCACTTACTACTTTACGGCATATTTATAATTACGCTTAAACAATATCCCCTAAATCATGCATCCTGCGCAAAAAAGTCTCGAAAAACTCGAATTAGAGGTCAAGTACGAAGCCACCCGATCAACCGGGCCTGGCGGGCAGCACCGCAATCGTGTGGCTACGGCAATTCGAGTGACTCATTTGCCCACTGGCGTCTCGGCCATGGGCACTGAACGGCGATCTCAGCTGGAGAACAAGAAGATGGCCTTGTATCGCCTGCGCCATAAGTTGGCGCTAACTCACCGCACCACTGTCAATGACGATGATTTATGCTCTCCGGCAGCATATACGCCTTCTGAGGCATGGACGCGACGCCTGAAGGGCCAAAAAATCAAAGTTAGTGTCACGCATGATGCCTTCCCCGCCCTGCTAGCTGAGGTCTTAGATCGCCTCTACGTCGATTCAGATGATATCGGCGAAACTGCAAGCGCCTTTGGAGTGTCGAACAGCCAGTTGATTAAGTTTCTGGCTAGTGATCGACATGCTCTGCATCAACTGAACGAGCGTCGTAAGAAGAACGGGCAGAAACCGTTTCGCAGCTAGATGGTGCGGGCGACAAGTCCTCCAGCATAAAACAGACCAAACCCGGCCACCAAATTTGCCGCGGCGTAAGCCAGACCGGCAATCATTTGATTCGCGCTGAACAGATTGGCGGTGTCGGCGGTGAAAGTCGAAAACGTCGTTAAAGCGCCAAGAAATCCAACGGTCAACGCGCGCATAAGGCTTGGGCTAAGTATTTCACGCTCTTTGCCGATACCCAAGATGACGCCGATGAGAAGACATCCAAGAGCGTTGGCTAAAAGGGTGCCCCAGGCAAAACTGCCGAGGTTAAAAGTGCGCGTAGTTTGCGAAATGCCGTAGCGCAACAATGTACCGAGTGCGCCGGCGACCGCGATCAAAAGTATTTGTAGCATGGGATTATTACAAGCTTATTCTACTCGAGTTAGTTATTCTATACAAAGATGCCACAAGACCCAACCTTGTACCCATTAGTTAACGCATGCCTTAATGGTTTATCAGCGATACTGCTGATAATCGGCATGGTTTTCATCCGCCGCGGCAATGAATCTGCACATAAAAAGTTGATGCTTTCGGCGTTCTCATGTTCAGTAGTTTTCTTGTGCAGCTACCTCTACTATCACATCGCGTTTGAGATTTTAGTTGCTTTCGCCGGACCAGCATGGGGGGCACTACCCTACAAGATTATGCTCTTCAGCCATATTATTTTGGCTGCTATAGTGCCGGTATTGGCGATTATTGTTATTCGTGCTGGCTTAGCTGACAATCGCGTGAGGCACCGCAAGTGGGCCAAGCGCTTGTTCCCAATGTGGATGTACGTTTCAATCACTGGCGTGAGCATTTATCTGATTCTTTATGTGTTCACCGACTCAGCGGCTATTGCTTTGTCCACATAACATGTCAGGCCGCGACAACTTCTTTTTCGTGCTGGCAATATTATTAGGCTGTATTGCATTATGGCGTACTACTCAAGGTCAATTCGCTGCCCCCGACGCCGAACCCGTTTTTGTTGCAACTAACGATTTTGAATTAACACAACACTCGGCGCTCGAAGTGTCTTACGGCACTTTCACTGAGCCATCAGTACCCTCGACCTCCGTTTTGTCCAACTCAAACCTCATTCGCGGACGTCAGGTATACGCGGTTAATTGTTTGCACTGCCATGGTTCTGACGGGCAAGCGCAAACCCCAACTGCAGCACTTTTAAATCCGCCGCCGACAAATCTATTTATGGGCACCGTGCGCGATGTTGAAACTGTTTTGCGATACGGGATACCATCTACGGCCATGAGTTCGTTTGCGGCTTTGAGCGACGACGACTATAACGACGTACGCGACTACGCTTTGTATTTAGTTGAACGCGGTACTGCCTGGAAAGTTTTAACGGAGAGTAGTGATGAGTAATTACTCGGCGGTATTAAGACGATTAAGTTTGGCAGCGTTGTTCGTGACGGTAGCCTTAACTTGTGGCATCGGTGGCACCATTACTTCCGCTGAAGTAGGCATGGCGTACCCCACGTGGCCGAACATCAATAGCGGCTCTTTGTTTAGTTTCTTTTACGACGAACTAGCAGAATCATTTGGCTCCGGATCAGTAGTCGAGCATACACACCGTCAAGCGGCAAGTCTGACCGGGTTAATTATGTTGTTACTCGCTGGATACACTTGGGCGAAACGCAAAACTGTTGGTAGCGACGTGCGCAACTTAGCAACTGCGGCGCTAGTCGTGGTCATCGCCCAAGGTTTACTCGGTGCGTTCCGCGTCCTTGAAAATGATTATTTGGTCGCGATTCTGCATGCACTCGGAGCGCAGTTGGTGGTGGCAATGTTAGTGGTGTTATGCCAAAAAACGTCCCGTAATTGGTCTGACACTTTTGCTCCGGTCGCTGCTAGCAAAGTAGCGCAATTGAAAAGCTGGACGACCCTCGCAATGTTGTTACTGTTCGCCAATTTGTATAGCGCTGCTAGCTTACGCCACAAGCAAGGCGCCTTCGATGGGCATTTGATTTTGGCAATCACTACATCGGTGGTTGTTATGTATATCATTTACTTAATCAGCACCGGCTTAAAAGAGCATAAGGCGTTGCGCAAACACGCGCGTGGTCTTGCTCATCTACTTGGCACGCAACTAGCACTTGGTGTCGCTGCATGGGCGTTTTTGCTTGGACCGCTCATTACGTATTTGCCAAACGAAGATACGCGATTTTTAGTGCAAGCCCTCATCGCCACTGGCCATTTACTCTGCGGAGTGTTAGTTTTAGCTAAGACGACCGCTGTGTGGTACGAAGTTAAATCCCGGCTAATTGCCAAGACCGATGCTTAGCGGTTCTCCTCGAGACTGGATCGCACTCGGGAAAATGCGCATTCAAATATTGGCGACCAGTGCAGCATTGATTTGCATGTGGGTTGCCAATCATGGAGAATGGGAGTGGGTGATGGCTATAAACTTAGTTGTTGGTTTATCGATGACTAGTACTGCAGCGGCAATCATCAATCAGGTCATTGAAATAGACATAGACAAACGTATGCCACGCACTTGCGACCGCCCACTGCCTACTGGACGTGTTCGCAAAAAAGATGCAATATTGGCATCATGGGTGTTGGCGATTGTGGGTTTCGCGTGGTTAGCGTTTTTCTTAAATCCCTTAAGCGCGTGGTTAGCAATTATCATGATCGTGCTTTACGATTTTATTTACACCCCGCTAAAACGAGTGACCCCGCTAAACACTTTGGTTGGCGCAATACCGGGTGCCATGCCGCTGTTGATTGGCTATGCTGCTGCAGGAAACGGACTTGATATTTTGGCCGGCATACTGTTTTTGATTTTGTTTTTATGGCAGCTGCCGCACTTCTTTGCGATTGCTTGGCTGTATCGCGACGACTACAAATACGGTGGATTACAGATGTTGCCAGGTGTCGACAAGACAGGTGTCATTGCTGGTCGCCAAGCAATTCACTATGCGTTGGCGTTGGTACCCATGAGCATGGCGCCAAGTATGTTTGAATTTACCGAAGGGCTTTACTTTTATGGCTCGCTAAGTTTGTCGCTAATCTATTTAGCCACCGCTTTAATGTTTCGCCGCAACCGCGAAATCAAAACCGCTCGCATTGTGCTATATACTTCAATAGTATATTTACCACTGCTTTTCGCTCTCCTCGTCCTTGATTACCGTTATTAATGACTACTGTCCTCAATATTGAAAACGCTCACAAGGCCTATGCCGAGGTGTTAGCGTTAAATGGTGTTTCGTTTGCTATCGAAGCATCGCAAATAGTTACGCTACTTGGTCCAAATGGTGCGGGAAAATCTACATTGATTCGCAGCATCAGTACTCTCGACACTCTCGACAGTGGTGCCATAACTATCGGCGAATTTAACGTCGCCGAACATCCGAGTAAGGCGCGTCAACAATTTGGATATGCTGGACAAGACTCTGCGCTTGACAAAGTTTTAACCGGTCACGAATTCATGCGCTTTCAAGCAGGATTGGTGCATCTAAACAAAGAGGACATCCTCGGCCTTGTCGATGAATTACTCGAGCGCTTTAAATTGGCCGACGCCGCACATCGCGCAATCGAGACTTATTCCGGAGGCATGAAGCGTCGCTTAGATTTAGCGGCTTCGTTGATGCACAATCCAAAGCTGCTAATCCTAGACGAACCGTCGTCCGGTTTAGATTATGAATCGCGGCGTGAGCTCTGGAAATTACTTTTAGAGTTAAAGCTCGAGGGCACCGCGATATTGTTGGCGACTCACGATTTTGAAGAGGCCGAGGTCTTATCCGATAAAGCTGTGTTAATGGCTAAAGGTAATCTATGCGGCTTCGCGGCACCACAAGAGTTGTGCAATGCATTGGGTGAATGGATTGTCGGCGTGTCACTAAGCCCACATCCGCATGAAGGAGATCGCGAAAAGTTGGCGCAGTTATTTAGTGATGTGCCAGGGCAAGTGATGCCTGAAAATCCGCAGTTTGCTGAATACGCAATGGCTTTACCTGCCGGAGCTAAGCCTGACAACGGTGCCGACTGGGGTGAATATCTAAGGCAAAAAGCTGTGTCGCAGAGCTTAAAAATTCATGCGTTAGCGATGCGCCGTCCAACTTTGGCTGATGCTTATTTGGCTGCAACTAGCGAGGTGAACAATGAGCTCTAATTTTTGGCAAGAAACGCGCGTCCAAACTTGGCGTTGGTTTATTCACAGCAAGCGCCGTCCGATTGTAGTAATCAGCGGCTTGATGCAACCCATCATCTGGATGACACTTTTCGTGATTGTGTTTAAGGACTCTATGGGTGATGTCCTCGAAGGCGACTACTTGAGTTTCGTTACGCCTGGCGCTTTATTATTCACTGCGTTTAACGCTTCACTGAATGCCGGAGTACCGATTCTGTTCGACCGTGAGCTTGGCTTTCTCGACCGAATTCGTTCGGCGCCACTAGTCGATCGCTTCAGCATTGTTTTGGCAAGCGCAATTCATATCGCAGTGATGACGATGCTGCAGTGTTTTGTCATTGTTGGCGCGACATCGATACTAGGCGTTAGCTTTGCTGGCGGTTTGTCGGGCGTGTTGCTTGGCTTGCTTGTGCTGTCATTGGTAATACTGGGCTTCACTTCGCTAAGTCTTGGACTGGCGTTTATGTTTAAGAGGCACTTTGAAATGTTGGCAGTGATTATGATTATCACGCTGCCGATGATTTTCTTGTCGAGCGCATTCAACTCGCTAGACCAGCTTCCGGTTTGGCTGAGTAATGCCGTACTGTTCAATCCAGTGACAATGGCGATTGAACCGTTACGCCTAATTTACACCGACGCCAACTGGGCGATGTCAACCGTAATTTACGACAGCAGTTTTCTGGGCGCGCTAAACACCTGGCACTTCTTGGGTGGTTTGGTGGTGTTTAATTTGCTTGCAGCCAATTTCTGCCGTAAAATCTTACGTAAAAAGTTAGCTTAGCAGGAACCTTTTACGGGATTGGCATGGGCGCTAATTTTCGGATTGGTCGCATCTACGATATTTACCCTAGTTGTTATTCCGGTTGCATATTACGGAATGTTTCGCCAAAAGCACTAAGCTTTAGCAGTCAACCATAACGACGCGTCACCATAACTATAAAAACGATAGTTATGGGCGATTGCATCGGCGTAAACTTGCTTAACAAAATCAAGGCCTCTATCTGCGCCATGCGATTCAGCCATAGCCGCAACCAGCGCTAACAAAGTCGATCGCGGCGTATGAAAATTTGTTAGCAAAGCATCGACGACTTGAAAATTATGGCTTGGCAAAATCATCAAATCTGTTTCACCCTGATGGCCAGCTGACCAAGCTTCTAGAGCGCGACACACTGTGGTGCCGCCAGCAAAGATTCGTCCGCCAGCGTCGCGGGTCTTTTCAATTTGCTGAGCTAGGTGTTCTTTGACAACGAATC
>JAPYTC010000051.1 GCA_029941685.1 Planctomycetota bacterium
ATGTAAGCCAATGGATCGCGGCGCTCGAAGCCGCCGATGAATTACATCGCGTCAGTGCCGAGGTTGATCCCCATCTTGAGTTGTCCCAGATTGTTGATCGTGTCAGCAAAGAACAAGGTGCGCCGAATAAAGCGCTGCTGTTTGAAAATGTAAAGGGCAGTACGATGCCGGTATTGGTTAATGCCTTTGGCTCAATGAAGCGGATGGCGATTTCGCTTGGCGTTGACGATGTCGAAGACCATGCTACGCGTTTGCGTGAATTACTCGACCAGGCGCCACCAGAAACATTGGCCGATAAATTAAAGATGCTGCCGAAGCTGCTCGAAATAGGCAAATGGATGCCAAAGAAAGTGTCCTCCGCGGCTTGTCAAGAGGTGGTTCTTGAAGGCGACGATGTCGACTTGTCGCTGATACCGGTGTTGACTACTTGGCCTGACGATGCAGGCCCGTTTATTACCTATCCGTTGTGCGTGACCCACGACCCCGAATCAGGGCGGCGCAATTTGGGTACTTACCGTTTGCAAGTGATGTCGAAAAACACCACTGGCTTTCATTCACATCGCCACAAAGATGCGCGCCGCCATTTAAATAAAGCCGAGGCTGCGGGCAATCGTATTCCGGTGGCCGTGGCTATTGGTGCCGACCCAGCGACTTGTTTTGCAAGTGTGATTCCGGCGCCACCGGATATCGACGAATTGCTCATTGCCGGTTTCTTGCGCGGCAAAGCAGTCGACTTAGTCGATTGTAAAACAGTACCCTTGCAAGTGCCGGCCAGCGCCGAAATCGTTTTAGAAGGATGGGTTGATCCAACTGAATTAGTGGTCGAAGGACCATTCGGTGACCACACTGGCTTTTACAGCCTTGCCGATGATTATCCGGTGTTTCATGTCGAGTGCATTACGCATCGCAAAAACCCGGTTTATCACACCACATTAGTCGGGCGTCCGCCGCAAGAAGATTGTTGGTTGACGGCGGCGATAGAGCGCATCTTGTTGCCGGTGTTGCAAAAGCAATTCCCAGAGATTCTTGATTATCGTATGCCATTTGCTGGCGTGGCGCATAATTTGATGTACATCAAAATTGACAAACAGTACCCAGGGCATGCGCGCAAAATCATGAACGCAATTTGGGGTTTAGGTCAAGCGATGTTCACCAAAGTTATTGTGGTAGTTGACCGTGATGTTGACATTCACAATGATGAAGAGGTCGCATGGGTGGTGTTGAATAACATCGACCCACAGCGCGATCTCGAATTCACCATGGGGCCGATGGAAGTCCTGGATCATGCCTCGCGCGCCGCGTGTTATGGTTCTAAGGTCGGAATTGATGCCACGCGCAAGATGCCCGAAGAAGGGTTTACTCGCGAATGGCCCGACGTAATCACTATGTCAGATGATGTCGTGCAACTTGTAAATGACAACTGGAAAAACTATGGCTTTTAATCGCATTGCTCTGTTGATTGTTCTTGCGCTAACTTCATGCGCTTCCCAACGCGCTGCAATCAGTGCTGGAGAGTTGCGCAACCACGTTAGTTGGTTAGCGGCCGACGAACAAGAAGGTCGCGAAGCCGGCACCGATGCTGCGGCGCGCTCTGCTGTTTACTTGCGTCGTCACCTTGATGCCGCTGGCTTGATTCCGGCTGGTGATAATGGCACCTACTTTCAGTACTTTGATATTGCTGCACCTTCCTTAGAGGGCGCTTCCACTCTAATGATTGGCAACGACCTGTTCGACGTCAACACCCTGAGCGCATCTCCGGCGCAAACCCACGACGCGCAGTTAGTTTTTGCCGATGCAGATGATGTCGAAGATTTGATAGTGTTAGCAAAAAGTGACGGCGAAATTCGAGCTGAAGTGCGTGATGCCGCTGCTAATGGTGCAGTTGCCATTGTGCTTGCATCCGACGAGTTCGTTGCCTTTGATGCCGTGCCAGGTAAGTTGCCGATTGCGGTGGTGTTAATCGATATCAAGCTCTATGAGAAGTTGACGCTTGACGTATTTAACAGCAAAGTAACCGTTAGGTTAAAGGCTGATGTGCAAAAGCAAACTAAGCGCGCGCGTAACGTGTTGGCTTTGTCACCAGGCATAAGTGGCGAAGTGATTACTGTTGGCGCACACTTCGATCACCTCGGATGGGGTGGCGAAGGTTCATTGGCACCAGGCACATACGCAGTTCATAACGGCGCTGATGACAATGCTAGCGGCACTGCAGTGTTGCTAGAGTTAGCCGAAATGTGGGGCGCCAATCGCGGTGGTCCGGTCGTTGCTAATCGTGGAGTATTATTCTGTTTTTGGTCAGCCGAAGAAAAAGGCTTGCTCGGCTCAGATTACTGGGTAGAAAATCCAACGATTCCTCTGCCGCGTGTTTTGGCTAATGTTAATTTAGACATGGTCGGGCGGGTGGCCGAATCAAAGGTTACGGTTGGCAGTGCGTCTACAGGAGATTGCTTCGGTGAGCCGCTTGCAGTGATGCAAGCATACTACGCTGCTAATGAAATTGATTTCAAGTTGAATATTATGAAAGGTTCGTTGCCAGGTGGCGGTGGTTCTGACCACATGAGTTTTCACAAGAAATCAATTCCGGCGATTTTCTTTTTCTCGGGTTTGCATTCTGACTACCACAAACCAAGTGACGATGCGCACAAGTTGGCGTATCCACAAATGGCGGTGTTGGCCGATGGCTTAGCTGAGTTTATTGCCTCACTTCAGGTCGTTGCTGATGGCTTTGAATATCACAAACCGCAAGCGGCTGTCGATGAAGAGGGTGAAGTTAGGCACGTTAAGCGCGCTAACGTTTGGTTCGGATCAATCCCTGATTACGGTGCCGAACCTTTAGATGGCGGCATGCAGTTGTCAGGCACTAGTCCAGGAAGTCCGGCTGAAAAAGCTGGCTTGCAAGGTGGCGATATTCTTAAGCAGGTTGCCGATGTTGAGATTTTCGATATCTACGACTTCATGGATAGTCTGGCGACATTCAATAACGGCGACACCGTTGGCGTAAAGTTTTTGCGTAATGGCGAAATGAAAACTACGCAGTTAACATTCTTCCCACGACCAGCAGGTAGCGCCGGGCGTCCGCATTAGTGAAGTGGCTATCACTAGGTTGTTTAGCACTTGCGGCATGTGCGTCGTCGGTAATTGAGCAACGCGAGCATCCCTTGCCGAACGTGGTATTGGTGGTGGTCGATGATCTTGGCTGGCAAGACACCTCAGTTTCGTTTACTTTTGAACCAACCGGATATAACCAATGGCATAGCACTCCTGCGCTTGAAATGCTGGCGGCGAAGGGGGTGCGTTTCAGTAATGCTTACTCGAACAGCCCCGTTTGCACGCCCACGCGCACCGCGATATTAAGCGGCTTGCATCCGGCGGCCACCAATATCACGGACTGGACTTTATATACCGACCAAGATTTTTCACGCGCAATGCCAGAGTTGCGCGACCCGCAATGGAATAAAGCAGGCTTAACTTTAAACGACAGTTTGTTGCCGCGCATGTTGCAGCGCCGTGGTTATTACACCATGTATGTAGGTAAGGCACACCTTGGGGCGATTGGCACTCAAGCAGCGAACCCATTGAACGCCGGATTCGACCGTAACGTTGCTGGGCATGCGGCAGGTGGACCGGGTTCTTATTATGGCGCCGACGATTACGGCAACAACAAACCAGGACCTTGGGGCGTACCTCACTTAGAGGACTTTCACGGCAGCGATGTGTTTTTGACTGAGGCTATTACCATCATGGCTGAGCGGGAATTAGAGTTGGCGGCACAACAGCATCGTCCATTCTTTCTGCAGATGGCTCATTACGCGGTGCATTCGCCGATTCAAGCTGACCCGCGCTTCTTCGATTACTTTAAAAATAAAGGACTCGACGACAAAGAAGCTGCCTACGCAAGTTTAGTTGCGGGTGTAGATGCCAGCCTGATGCGCATCACTGACAAGCTCGAGCAGTTAAATCTCGCCGACAACACCTTAATCATTTTCTGCTCAGATAACGGTGGCCTTAGCGCTCATTCACGCGGACGGACTCCACTTGGCACCGGTAAAGACACGCACAACCAGCCACTGCGGTCGGGTAAAGGCTCCGGTTATGAGGGTGGTATTCGCGTGCCATTAGTGATGGCATGGGCCGGCGCAGCACATCCTCGTTTTGAATTGCCTGCTGATGTGATGTTGCCATTTCCGACATTGTCTAGCGATTTGTATTCGACGATTGCCGATGTTGCGCAAATACCCAATGCCTGGCGGAACGTCGCGGTTGATCAGCATGCAGCTTCGCTGTGGCCTATTATTGCCGGAAAACTAGGAATTGTCAAACGGCCAATGGTGTGGCACTATCCCCACAAGTGGGGGCCACAGGGTGATCGCTACGAACCGTTTACGGCATGGCGCGAGGGTGATTATAAATTAATTTACTGGTACGAGTCAGCACAGTTCGAATTGTTCAACTTAGCCAACGACCTTGGCGAACAGCATGATTTGATTTACTCGCACACTGACATCGCGTATCGGTTGGCTAACCATTTACGACAGTGGATGATCGAGGTTGATGCACAACGTCCACTGCGAAAAGATAGTGGCGAAATGTTAGCGCTACCTACTTTATCGATTTAAGTAAGCGTTCGAATTGGCCGAAATTCAAAAATTGCGGATCACCAGCTAGCATGATGATGACGTAGTAATCGCGGTACGGGAAAATCGTTGAGTAAACATTACTTAACTCTGCATCTTCGGTGGTGTGTCCAGATTCGAAGGTAACGGTGAGCGGCTGTTCTTGAAAAGTGACGACCACATCAAATGTTGTTGGATCTTCTTCGTGCTCCGCTAGGCGCGTAATTTGGAGACCTGGGAAAGAATTTCCCAAGCGATTTTCGGACTCTTCCTTGCTGAACGAACTCGACTGTTGATGTAGGATTAATTGCGACAGAACTGTGCGTTTATCTTCTTGGCTGTATATCAGCATCGGGTCTTGCTGATTTTCGGCCGTGTACATCGCATAAGTTGGGATAAAATCGCCAGGGATGTCGATATTGATGACTTGTTGTTGCATTTCAACGATTTGCTGCGGATTCATGGTAGGCCCTAGATTGCTATCAATCCATTTCCAACCCATGTAGGCAGAGGCAAACATTAGTAGCACTACTGCTAGGCAGCCCCAGGCGAAGTTCTTGGCGACACTCATTGTTGCAAAATTATAACTCATCTGTTGTTTAGAACCAAGCGCGAAGCGAAGATATACGTATGCCTGAAGACACAACCCCTGTTGAATTAACTCGCCATGCGAAAGAGAGTGGCGAGCTTACACCGCGTCAAATCCCAAGCCTCGAAGAATGCTATCCATCGAGTGTCAAGATGAGCACCACTGTGTCGCACGGCGGCTTCGATTTCGAAGTTCCGTTTCGTCGCATCAACCTCACTAATGGCACACATTATGATGCCTACGATACTACTGGGCCGCAAGGAGTTGATCCGCGTGAAGGCATTGCACCGCTTCGTGCTGCATGGATTGCCGAGCGCGTTGCTCGTGGTGATAAAAACTTTTCGCAAATGCATTATGCGCGTCAAGGTGTTATTACACCTGAAATGGCATTTGTTGCTGCACGCGAAAAGCGCGACCCTGAATTCGTCCGCGAAGAAATTGCCATCGGACGTGCTGTGATTCCTGCTAATATTAATCACCCTGAACTTGAGCCAGTCATTATCGGACGTAACTTCCGTACTAAGATTAACGCTAACATTGGCAATAGTGCCACGCACTCATCGATTTCAGAAGAAGTAGAGAAAATGCAATGGTCAATCATGTGGGGTGCCGACACCGTCATGGATTTGTCAACCGGCCACAACATTCACGAAACGCGTGGCTGGATCATGCGCAACGCACCGGTACCTATTGGTACTGTGCCCATTTACCAAGCACTCGAAAAAGTGAATGGGGTTGCCGAAGACCTAACTCTAGATTTGTTCATCGACACCTTGATTGAGCAAGCCGAGCAGGGCGTCGATTACTTTACGATTCATGCTGGTGTGTTGTACGAGTATGTGCCGATGACTGCCAAGCGTGTTACTGGCATTGTGTCACGCGGCGGCTCAATTATGGCAGCGTGGTGTCTGTATCACGACCAAGAAAACTTCTTATACACCGGGTTCGAAAAGATCTGTGAAGTGATGAAGAAGTACGACGTTACCTTTAGTTTAGGCGACGGATTGCGTCCAGGTTGTTTGGCTGATGCCAATGACAAAGCGCAGTTTGGCGAGCTCGAGACCTTAGGAGAGCTGACCAAAATCGCTTGGAAGCATGATGTGCAGGTGATGATTGAGGGGCCAGGGCATGTGCCGATGAATAAAATCAAAGAGAATATGACCAAGCAGCTTGAGGATTGTTTCGAAGCACCGTTTTACACATTGGGGCCATTGGTTACAGATGTTGCGCCTGGTTACGATCACATTACCTCGGGTATCGGCGC
This sequence comes from Planctomycetota bacterium, assembly GCA_029941685.1. Classification (GTDB taxonomy): domain Bacteria; phylum Planctomycetota; class UBA1135; order UBA1135; family UBA1135; genus JAPKEZ01. The sequence goes on from JAPYTC010000051.1 coordinate 6,467, forward strand.
AGCGCAGATTGGTTGGTATGGCACCGCGATGCTGTGTTACGTGACTCCGAAAGAACACCTTGGTTTACCTAATAAAGACGATGTTAAAATCGGGGTAATCACTTACCGTATTGCCGCACACGCCGCCGATATTGCTAAGGGGCTTGAAGGGGCAGATGCGCGCGACCTTGCGCTGTCTCAAGCTCGTTTCGAATTTAGATGGCGTGATCAATTTAATTTGGCGCTCGACCCTGTAACCGCCTACGCTTATCATGACGAAACTCTGCCTTCGGATTCTGCTAAGGAAGCACACTTCTGTTCTATGTGTGGCCCGAAATTTTGCTCAATGCGCATCAGTGCAGACATTCGAGAATTTGCTGCCAACAAAGAAGTCTCCAAGTTACAAGACTCCATCGCTGAGGTGTAGAAATGGTGGTTGACATTGAAATTGCTTACGAGGGCCAACTGCGTTGCAGAGCGATTCATGGCCCATCGCAATGTCATGTACTCACTGATGCGCCGGTTGACAATCACGGCAAGGGCGAAAGCTTTTCACCGACGGATTTGGTGGCAACTGCGCTGGGCACCTGCATCATGACTTTGTTGGGTATTGTCGCCGATAGGCGCGGTATCAGCCTCGATGGCACTACGGTTAAAGTCGAAAAACACATGGTCAGTGAACCAGTACGTCGCATCGGTCGCCTGCCGGTTGATATCTACCTCGGTCAGGTAATCGAAGATAAATTTAAAGATCGCTTAATCAAAGCCGCCGACACTTGTCCGGTGAAACAATCCGTGCATCCCGATATTGCGCTTAGTATCAACTTTCACTGGAAAGACTAATGGTTAAAACCCACCTCAGTGGAATCCAGCCGAGTGGCTTACTGCACCTGGGCAATTACTTTGGCGCGATTCGTCAGCACATTGCCTTAAGCGAACAAGATGGCGAGCATTTCTACTTTATTGCTGACTACCACTCACTCACTTCATTCCGTGATGCTGAGCGATTACGCGAATTGGTACGTGAAACCGCGATTACTTATTTAGCTTGTGGATTAGATCCAGAAAAAGCAGTTTTGTGGCGTCAATCTGATGTACCTGAGGTGACAGAAATTCAGTGGTTGCTGTCGACAGTAACGGGTATGGGTTTACTCGAGCGCGCGCACTCGTTTAAAGATAAAGTTGCCAATGGGGTTAAGCCGAATGTAGGGTTGTTTACCTATCCGATATTGATGGCTGCCGACATTCTCGCTTACGATTCCGACGTGGTGCCAGTGGGTAAAGACCAAGTGCAGCATGTTGAAATGACCCAAGATATAGCCGGTTACTTTAACCGCAATTACAACACTGAAGTTTTTAAGCGACCAGAAATGTTGCTAGCAAAATCAGAGAGTATGCAAAAGGTACCTGGTATCGATGGCCAAAAAATGTCGAAGTCTTACGGCAACGATATTTGGATATTCGAAGAGGGTAAAAAACTCAAAAAGCTCGTCGGCAAAATCGTAACGGATAGTCGTCCTCCTGAAGAGCCTAAAGACCCTAGCGAGTTGTTTGTTTTTGATTTGTTGGCGCTGTTTTTAGAGGCCGACGAGCTCGCCGACTGGAAAACCAAGGTCGAAGCCGGTGGCGTCGATGCGCCGGGCTACGGCCACTTAAAGATGCGATTGAAAGACGCCATCGAAGAGCACTTTGCCGAAGCGCGTGAAAAGCGCTTAGAGTTGTTGGCTAACCCTAAAGTTGTCGACGATATTTTGGCTGCCGGAGCTGACAAAGCAAGAGCCCGGGCACGAGAAGTTCGCGACCGGGCTTTGCATGCTTGCGGTTTGCGCTAAGAAATTATTTAGCCGGTCGCGCGTCGTCTAGCCACTCAACCATAAACATGTTGGTGTCGCCGTGCTTGCTTGAGTTGCGGTTACTCGAGAAAATCAAGTTACGCCCGTCGTGGCTGAACATTGGGAAGCCATCGAAGCTTGGGCAGAATGTGACTTGGTGGTTGTCGCTGCCATCAGCATTGACCATGAATAGATCAAAGTCGCGTCCTGATTCACTCACTTGGTTTGAGCAGTAAATAATACGCTTACCATCTGGGTGCCAATAAGGACCAAAGTTTGCCGCTTCGTTGTAAGTTACTTGAAACTTGTCGCTACCATCGATATTCATGGTGCGGATTTGCAGCGCCATGGGTTCGATCGAATCGCGGTCAAGCAAGTCGCGGTAGTTTTGCGATTCAGCCTCGGTCGCTGGGTAGTAAGAACGGTAAACGATCTTTTTTGAATCGGCGCTAAAGAACGGGCCACCGTCGTAACCTAATTCGTCGGTTAGTTGTGTTAGGTTGCTCCCGTCGGTGTCCATGATGAAAATATCGAGGTCGCCATTACGACGTGAAGTAAACACTATGTGCTCACCATCCGGAGAAACTACTGCCTCAGCGTCATAACCATCATGTGGCACAAGTGGAGTGAGTTCCCATGTTTCGAGATCGCGGACGTACAAATCGAACTGTGGGTAGATTTTCCAGACGTAACCGTTTGAGAAATCTGCCGGGGGTAAACAATCTTCGGAAAAACCGTGCGTCGATGCGAAGAGGATTTTGTTGTCTCCTGGCAAGAAGTACGAACAGGTAGTACGGCCGGTACCGGTCGATATCAAACGGCGAGCGCCACTCAGCAAATCGAGTTCGTAAATCTGGTCACACTTGCGGTCACCGAAAGTAGCCTGGTAAGTGATGCGGGTGCCTCCCCAAGAGAAATAACCTTCAGCATTTTCGCCTTCAGTTGAAAGGCGACGCATAGCACCGAAGTAAATCTCGCCATCGTAAAGTAAATCTTCACGTGGCGGCAAGGCGGTTGCCTGTTGCGCTACCAAAGGTTGTGGAACCTCAGCTTGTGGCTTGGTGGCATCGGGTTGCTGTGCTAAAGCCGAGAGAAGTAAGACAGTGATCATTTCTTTTTTATTGGAACGGGATCGAATCCACCTTTGCAGAATGGATGGCAACGCAAGATTCGCCAAATTAGAAGGGCAATGCCCTTAAATGCGCCATGTATTCTAATCGCTTCGATGCCATAATGCGAACAAGTGGGCTCGAATCTACACTTAGATTGCCCGAACATAGGTGAGATGAATTTGCGGTAGAACCGAATCGGCAGAGTGAAGATGTAAGCGAACATTAGCCTTGTTCGATTTTAGACCATGCGTCGGCGCATAGCCGAAGTAACTCGTCTTCGATAATTGGGGTGCGATAACTTCTACCACGCGCATTGGGTATCAAAATTAGGTCTAGCGCCGGCAGCTGCTGGCGCTGTAAACGGAATGCCTCTCGGAGTACTCGTCGCACACGGTTGCGGCTAACCGCAGACGACTCGAACTTGCGACCTACCGATAAGCCCATGCGAGCGCCGACTTCTTTGGTGGTTGGTGCAGCGACGATGCGCATATACTTCCCGCGAACGCGGACGCCATTAGCGTAAACATCGGCGTAATCGCGCTTACTGCGCAACTGCACATTACGCGGCAAACATTGATTGGAGGATTCGGAAGTCATGTATCACCATTTTAACGCTCTACAGCCTTTTTACTTGGGGTTTAAGGCAGTTGCGTGTAAGATATTCGCCCATGAGCACTACCATTAATTCAAAATCCGTCCACGATAGCTTGTCTAAGTGGATTTTAGTCGATGGCTACGACTTGGTCCTTGATCTTGAAAAGTCATCCGGAGCTACTTTACACGATAGTCGCACCGGCAGAGATTTCCTAGATTTCTTTGGGTGTTTTGGCTCAACTCCAATTGGCTGGAATCACCCTGCACTGACGGATAAAGCATGGCTCGAATCGGTCCACGGTGTGGTGGCCAACCGCCCAGCTAACTCTGACTTGTACACTGTCGAAATGGCGAATTACGTCGAAGCGATGGGCGAAATGGCCGTTCCTGAAGGCTACAAGCACATGTTC
>JAPYTC010000052.1 GCA_029941685.1 Planctomycetota bacterium
TCCACGGCGCAACGGTATTGTTCGGTGGCGTTGAGTTCTTAGGCGGCGGCATGTTCGGCACATTAATTGAGCCTATTGCTGTTACTCTGTAACACGCATTAAGCGAAAACGCTTTTAGAACGCTCCTCGGTATACCCTGAGGGGCGTTCTTCTATTTTGCAAATATAATTTTATCCCTCAGCTGTTGAGAAATGATGTATCCTTAAAGGTATGAGAACCCTTTCCCTCTTGCTTTCCCTCTTCTTTGTGTGTACCAATGTGCATGCACAGACCACACACACGGTTAACGTAACCGGCGTAGCTTTTTCACCAGCATCTCTTGTTGTCACTGTTGGTGATACTGTTGATTTCGTATGGGGAACAGGTATTCATAATGTGCGTGCAATCTCCGGCGCATTCGATTCGGGTAATCCTGTGAGTGGAACGTTCACCTTTTCTGTTACTTTCGACCAGGCCTTTTTGAATGCCAACCCGTTCTCGAATAACTTTTACAAGTATGTATGTGACCTTCATATTGCATTTGGCATGGCGGGGTCCATCCAAGTAGATACCCCCGGCACGCCCGTTTTAGATTTGGCGCCAGATTTGCCGGCGGCTAATGCACCCCTTACATTTCATGTTTGGGATGCTTCGCCAAATTCTACGGTGCTATTGGGCTACTCAATGACCGGCGGCGGCCCATTTAATTCGCCTTTTGGCTTAGCTTTGCTTACTCCGCCGGTAAGGTTGATTTCGGCAATGAGTGCCGATGCAACTGGCCACGCGCAGTTATCCGTGCAGGTACCGGCGGCGATGCTTGGACGTTCGATTTGGTTTCAAGCCTTAGACCGCACTGCGAGCGTGTTTAGTAACGGCGTGTTCTCTACATTTAACTAACCAAGCTAGTTAAAAAACTTCGCTTTGATCGGCGTCTTCTTCAAAGAGGGCGCCGTTTTGTAGTTGGCTATTAAGCATGCTTTCGATCATTGGCAGTTGAGGGCCTACCATCTCACTGTAATCAATCGCTTTCTCTGGCTTCTCGAAATCGAAATTACCTACCGCAATGCTGCTGAGATCCAAGTTTTTGATGCCGCCGAAAAGGTCTATCTTGAATCCGAGCACGCCGTCGAGGTGGCACTGCTCTATTCTTGCCAGTGACTGCTCTTTAGTGGCATTAGGAAGGCCAAATTCTGCAGGGAGCACATTTTGCAATTCCATAAAGTGGTCAACCATCTCTTCGGGGGGCAGGGCCGAAATGTGCAGAGAGTAGCTCACTGCGATAATTTCGTTTTTATCCGTTAGGCCTAATACGTATTCGCTCTCAATGTTAAACAAATTCATGAAAGCCGGTAAAATCGGCTCAATTTGCTCATCGTCGAGTGATAAGAAAATAGCAAGCATATTGCCAAGCTCTTGGCTTTCGCTTGTGGCGAAGTCGAGTAAATCGTCTTCGTCTACTTGGGATAAAACTTCTTTAATAACGTTGTAACCTAGATGGGCGAAGTCGGTGCTGTAGTAGAACAGGTCGCCCTCTACTCGATCGAGGGTGAGGGTTAGCTCGCTGCCAACCGCCTTACCGATTAGGCTGGCCAACAACCCAACACTCATTCCTTGAAACATACTAAGCTCCATTTCTTCAAGCACCAGCGGGTCGCTGTAACTCAACAACAAAGGCTTATAAATATTTTTGATTTGCAAGCAAACGTCGGCATTGAGGTAGGCGTGTTGAGTACCTGTCTCTGCGGAAGTGCCACGAATGTACATACCTGAGGTGTTGCTAGCGGTGATGCGTGCATTGAATTCAGGCATTTCAATAACGCTATCGAGGAAACCATTTGGTTTGATATCAGTACTGCGTAAGGCAAGTTCAAAGCCGTCTGGGCCCATCGCGAATGGGAGTGTAATTGAAACGCCACCGTCGGTAGCTTCTCCGTCAAGGAAAATCGACTCAGCGCTCATTGAAAACACGTAATCCCCAGCCACGCTTGATCCATTTTCACTAAAAAAAGTTTGGATGCTTATTTCATTGAGCTCGTACAAGCTGAGCTGTTGTGGTGCCAAATCTGCTGCAGGCTTTTTAGGTGGCGTGAAGCATGCGCTAATAGTGAGCCCAAGTACGATTGTAGGAATGAGATTAGATGGCATGTTGCGATTATATGATATGCTGTAATCCATGCGTAAATTGACCTTGTGCTTTTTATTGGCTTTAACATTTAGTTGCAGTACGATGACCTCGTATAACGACCAGATATTGCCTGCATACGAGGCGTATCGCGAGGGTGACGTTGCTGCTGCCGCAGACATCTCTTCTGCGGTTTACGACGAGCACCGTGAAAGCAACAGTAAGGTCATATTCGCCTTAGACAACGGCACGATGTTGCGTGACGCCGGTTATTACCGCCAAGCCTTTGATGTGCTTGAGCAAGCAGAGGCGACATTGAAAATTGGGTATGACCAGCGGTCGCTGTTAAGTGGGGCGGCTATGACAGAAAGCGTGGCATCGATTTTGGTTAATCAAAAATCTTTGGCGTATATCGGCACGATATCTGACCGCGTGCTGCTGAATACATATAAAGCCTTAGCGGCCTTAGAAATGGGTGAGCTTGATCATGCCTTAGTCGAGGCGCGGCGCATAGATCAGGCTCAGCAACAGGCCGAGGAGTTGTTTCGCGAAGAATATGAGGCGATGAAGGCCGAGGCTAAAGAAAAAGGATACGAGCTCGACATCGATGGGCTTTACAGGCAAGAAGGTTTTGTGAAGCACAACCGTGACCTCTTTAAGGATGCCGGCGTAGATGACTTCTCAAACCCGTTTGCTACTTTTGTAATAGGAATGTTGCGTCGAATTGCACCAGATAATGGCGAAGACCCAACTTATGATTTCAATTGGTTGAACGAGCGTCTTCCCAATAATGTTTATATCAAGCAAGAGCTCGATGCTATAAGAAATCGCGAGAGTGTCGACGGCACAGTGTTTGTGATTTTCGAAAACGGTCGCGGCCCATTTTTGGTAGAAGAGTTAGTGGCAATCCCTACGGGAGTGTTTCGCGTTTATGCTGGCCAAGATTTTGCTGGCAACTGGTACGACAAAGATTATCTAGCGTTGCCTAAATTCATGCCAGGTCGCAGAGCAGCAAACGCTTTACAAATTATTGCAGGGCCAGCAAATAGGTCGACGACATCGGTTATCGCCGATATGAACCAAATCGCACGCTACGAATTTCACGCACGCTACCCGGGGATACTCATGCGCGAGGTAATCTCCGCAGCAGTAAAGGGCATTGGTTTTGGCATAGTACAAGGTGTCGCTGAAGAAATGATGTCTTCAGACGACGATGGAGACGCCCTGTTTGGCGCCTTGCTCAGCATTGGTAGTAGTATTGCCAAAAACGCAATGGCCCAGGCTGACGACCGCGCCTGGAAGACGATTGCTTGTAATTACCAAATTGCGCGCTTTAAACGAGGAGAATCCAATACTTTACGACTAAATTTAGTTGGTGGTAACGCAAAGACTACAGTCGAAATCCCCGATGCTGCAGCAGTGGTAGTCATCGTTCGCTCGGTGAATTCTTCTCACATTAATGCTCGCGCATATGGCTTTGGAAACACTACAATTAAATAGCATGAAATTATTACTCACTTTTTTCTTTTGTGGCGCAGTAAGTTTGGCATCTTGCTCTTCGTCAATTTCTGACATACCGATGGTGGGCGAAACGGAAACAGGGCTTGATTACGAGTTAGCCCTAATGGACTCGACGGTCAAAGGTAGTGTGCAGCTCATAAACGTTGCATCGCGTCGTCAAGGCGATATGTATGTTGTTGAATATCTATTATACAATGCAGATTCGTTAGGCGAAAAACGAGTCGTTGCTACATGGGAGTGGCGCGATACCAACGGCATGTCGGTCGGACTCGACGGCACTGCTCAGCAAGGCCGCAAGTACGCCATTAACTCACAAGGCTACTTGACCATTAATAATTCATCACCAACCAACAACGTATCAAGCGTTGTCTTACGTCTAAGATCACAATAATGAAACTACACACAATTTTAATTCTTTCTGCTACAGGTGCTTTAGCTGCTTGTGGTGCACCAGAAGTTCGTCACGACCAGCAGGGGGTTACTACTCTCGAACAAATCGATATTGCAGATTTTCAGCAGGCTGCCGGAGAGCATGTAAACAAGATGATTGCTCAAGGTATTTTCGACGACCAATACCTTACTCGCGATGCTCGCGGGCGCGTCATCCTTGCGTTTGATGTCATTGAAAATAATGCCACTACGCGCATTGATACACGTAATCTTTCTACATTCGTCATGAGCGAGATGCAAAAGACTAAAAAGGTTGTAGTCACACGTGCTTATTCGTTTGACGAAAAAAACATGGTTCTTAACTCAGTGCGTGAAACTCGCGAGATTGAATCAAACGACCCTTACGCTGCCTCAAAAGATGAGCGTATCACTCGCGGTCTGGTAACTCCGGATGTGGTGCTTACAGGCCGCATTTATAACGAGCGCCGCGAGTACGATGGTGACAAGTCTAACCAAATGATCATGGAATTAATCGTGGTCTCCATTCAAGATGGCACCGAAATATACCGCGAGCCAGTTGTTGTCACTAAACGCACAAATTAACCCTAATCATGAAACTTAATAAACTCTTTCTTTTATCTGCTTTGTTGATGGCTGTTAGCTGTCAATCAACAGCTTCTTCACAACGCAGTGTTTCGGTCGTTGGCTTGGTGCCGATGTCTGGTACGTCGACTAGCGAGGGCACCGTGCTCGGAATACCTGTATCTGCCGACATTGATGTCGAACGCTCTGGCGTGGGGCTCCGTCTAGAAAACCGCGATGGAGCAATTGGTATGGGTGTAGAGTTACGCCAAACTACCTACAAGGCCCCAGCATTTGTTAATAGTGGGAGCGACGGCATTGAAATTGCTGGCTTCTTTCGTCGCTACACGCAAGACAGTAATAATTCGCCTTTTCTTGAAGTGTCTCCTATTTTGGGACTGGGTCAAGAAGATTCTACCGGAGCCGAGACAAGCTCATATGCACTATTGCGCCTTGCGGCTGGATATCGTTGGATGTTAGCTGAAACCACATTCATTGACGTTGACGCGGGTTACTACATGACTCTCATGACGATGGATACCGATACAGTGACATCATCTTTAGAGACTGATGTTAGCGGTGTAGATATCGGCATTGCAATAGGCTTCAACTTTTAAAGCATTTTACAAGTCTTAACCAAAGTTACTTATTGCGAACTTGATACGCTCGAGCTTTGGGTCGCGGACTCTTCTTGGGCTAAGTGACTATTAGAAACCAGCGAGTTTGGTTTTCCCAAAAGTGACCACATCATCGTCGTTGGCTAAATCGACGTCGATATCGAAGTCGGGCTTGAGCACATTGTTGATGTCGCTATTAAACAAGCCGAACTTTAAAGTAACCAAATTGTTGGTGACATCGTAGCGTACCCATTGGTAAGAATTGTCCCCTGCCACCTGACCGAGGTCACGCCATAACACCAGTAGCGCATCATCTTCAACAGTGATGATTTCTCCGGCAGGGTAATCGGTCGAAACAATACTTGCATCGTCCATTTCCCAGTCCCAGGTTTGGCTGTCATTGCGACGGCGTAACATTAACCATTCTGTTTGTACATCGTGAACATACAACGTGGAGTCGTAACTCGCGGTGTTTTGCTCTACCGGGACAAATGCTATTAACTCGTCTTTGATCGTGCTGTTGTCGCCGCGATCAAACCAGCCACCTAGGTCTTTGTACAAACCATTGAGATCGTTTGAGTAAGTTGAGCAGCTCAAGCAGATGCTTGATTCGGCGCGCCATTGCCAAGCACTGTCTTGCCATGTGCCGTAGTGCTGTGAATCGGGGTTGGTCAAATCGTTGTTGAGAATGTTTTGAAAAGTGTTTTGCAAACTTGTTGACATTAACTCAAAGCCACAAACATCATTGTTGCCATTTGCAGTGGGTGCCGAAACGAAAAACTCTATTTGCACATGCGGACGATCAGGGTAGGTGGAGCCGGCGCCGTTGTAGTATCCAGGGTGCCCAACCACCGCGCTCGCGATAACCTGCGGAAAAGCTAATTCGGTGCCGCTAGCTGCAGTGATTAAATATCCTGAAGGGAAAATATTCCCTACAGGACCGGTGTAGGTATCGGTGTCGATGTTTAAGCCATGGCCATCGACGTCGGGGTCGGCCATAATGAAATCATGCAACGCCGGCGACAACTTGCCAACATGGTCAAGCTTGATTTCGATGTTACCAAAATTTAAGGTCATGTTCCAAACAGGCTCGTCGTCTAGATAAAGTCCAGATGTTGAACCCACGTAGCTAATACTGGTTATGGTGGTGCGGGCCGGCGCATAGTACATCGGGCGGCGCGCGAATAATTCTGATGCATTCGCATCGGCATACCAACCGAATTCTCCGGCTCCGAGATCGATAATTTCTAGATTATTCTCGCTGAAAAAACCAACGAAATCAACCTTGTTGTTGCCATAAGCATGACCCGTCATCGGGTTGAAGTGCGCGCCAAACGGAGCGAAGTGAACGTAAATATTATTATTATCGTCGGCGTCGTAACTTGGGGTCAGAATACGGTCGCTTTCAGTGAGAATATAAGAAAACGGCAAATTTAATACATCTTTAGTATTACTGCAGGCATTAAAGGCCGATTGATTTTCGCTTTCTTTGCCGCAGCCAACAAGTGCTAAGACAGAAAGATAAAGTATGGTGAGCGCGATTCTATTCATCGTCGTTATTATAGCGACGAAAGTGATTTTAGAAACGCAACTAATTCAGCGAGCTCGTCATCACTGAGTAGTAAGCGATTGAGGGTTTCTTCTCGATGGCCGATACCCGGAAATCCGGGCAGCAGACTATAAAACTGCACCACAGCTTCGAGTGTCGCAAAGCGCCCATCATGCATGTAGGGCGCGGTTAAGGCGACATCACGCAGCGAAGGCGTTTTCAATGCGCCAACGGTGTGCTCGTTCGAAATCATATACAACATCTGGCCGTTGGCCTTCCAGGAGGTATCGTCGCTAAATCGGTTGCGCCCGTTAAATAAGTCGAGGCGAACTTTTTCAATTCCGTCAGGGCGGCCGACAACCGGCAGGATGTCTTGGTAAGGCTCTAAGCCAATGTTGTGAAATTGCCCATCACTTAGCAGCGGGCCAAAGTGACAATTAATGCAATTTGCTTTACCCACAAATAGCTGCATGCCACGTTGTGCTTGTGGACTTAGTTTTTCAATTAACTCTATATCATTTTTGCGCAAACCATTAACGAACAAATCAAAATTACTGTGCTTGGAAATCACTGTGCGCTCGAAGGCGGCAATCGCTTTTAGAGTCTTTACGAAGGCGGTGTTGATAGCGAGTTGCTCGCTGGCCTTGATACCCTGCCATATTTCACCGAATTCTTCATTTGGTGCGGCGTGAAGTGCTCCGATGTCACTCGTTAAATATTTTGGCAACTCACCAAATAGTTCAACCCATAATTTTTTTAATTCGACGTCGTCGTTGATTGTATGCAACACACCCAAGCGTGAACCATGCATTTCGATTGGTGATTCAATCGGATGTGCAGCCTGCGCCCATAAAGAGTCAGCGCGACCGTCCCAAAATACGAAATTACTGAAAGCCGAGTTGCGTACAGTTGGGGTGTTCAAAGTACCGACACCATCGCCTTTTGCGAATTGGATACCGTCCGCCCAGCCTAAATCGGGGTTATGGCAACTTGCGCATGATTGGGTGGTGCCTTCTCCGGCGAGCCCTTCGCGGAAAAACAATTTTTCTCCTAACTCGATGGCCTTAGGGTTATCAGCAAATTTGTTAGTCGGCTTGGCGCGAGGAGTAGGAGATTCGGGCGGCGACAGCGAGAGCATCGCGCGCAATTCGTCGTCGGTTAAATCAACGGACAACTGCATCATCGACACCAAGCCGAGAGCTAGCGAAACTATTGCCATGCTTCTAAAGTGAGCGGCACCATAAATCTCTCACTTTGGCCGTTGCGAGACACCTCGACATAGATTTCCCAGTAGCCAGGCATATGTAACATCATGCCATCAACTCGATAATGCGTTTCGTCAATTTTGATGACGACGGGTGCGGTGATCATGCCGTGGCCATGTGCTGGCATGTCAGCATCGACGCTAACACTTTCGGCGGGGCCATCAACTAGCTCGACTTCGAAACTAAAAATCTCATTGAGCGGCGCTTGGCCAGAAGGAAAGTGCAGCAAAGGCAAAGGGCTTTGACATGATGCCAAAGCCCCGAACACTATTAGTAGCAATGTTTTTATTCTCATAGAATGGTTACGCGTTCAGGTAAAGATAGCATACCTGTTGCGGAGCCTAGGTTCGACACTGCCTGCATATAAACCGTAACACCACTTAAGTTCGGAGTGATAGTTACAGACATCGTAGCCATGCCCTGTGCGTTCGACTGCATTGGGGGTAACAAGGCCACAGGCCTTGAAAGTGCAGCCACGCCATAAGGAGTGTTGATTCCGTCCATGCCGGCTAGACTGTATGCGATTCGCACAGTAGTGTTGGGCGGTGCGCCGGCGATTGCCAACTGTGAATTGCCACCGGTTGTTGATTGCGATAGGCCTAATTCGAATGGTGCGTAATCAGTTGCCGATGGAGGAGGGGGTAAGTGTCCACCGCCCATGCCAGTGTTCGCTGTTTCTAGAACTCCGTAGTAATTCGGTCCGACTAGGTAAGGATACTCTGCGACACCGGCGGCATCGCGGGTTGAAAAGTAAGCAAATGTTCCTTGTGGGTATTCTGGAGTCACACACATGCGACCGTTGTACTCATTAAGACGACCAAGGTTAGCTACGTATTCGTAGTCTTCGTTGTAAGCACCTAAAGGGTAAGTGTTGTTGATTGGTGGCCCCCATTCGTTTTGCGAAAGCACTGTGCCGTCTGGCAATGTGTGGCGGTCGATGATGTTGCGGATGCGGTATGAAGTTTCCATTCGCACGACTGGCCCCGTACCGTTGGCGTTGGCGAATCCGTAAGGACCGTAAATCGGAAAACCATCAAAAGCAAAGCCAATAATTGATGAGTGGTACTGCGCGGTATCGCCGGTTTGCGTAACTAATGAATGCGGAATTTGGTGGTAGTGGTAATTACCGCGTTGGGCTGGGTGCCCCATTCCGGTATCCATGCTCGTCCCTTCCCAAAAAATTGCATTTTGGAACCATACGTTGGCATTTTGATATGAACGGGAGTCTTTAGCATTAAAAATAGGCACTCCGTTTACCATTACTCCGATTGCTCCGAGGCCGGTTGCCGTTTTGGCACCGTTTTGTTCTGTAGGAGTTACCGGTAATAAAAATGACCAAGCCTGATCGCTTGCGACACTCGGATTGCCGGGCCATGGTCCGATGGCATGCGAAGGGATACCCGTTGATTGCACAAAAATATGTGCCGGCGTATACGATGTTCGTTGCACGTCAGCCTCAATTTGGCTGATGGCGGCATGGATGTTGGCATCGGTTGACTGCCCTTTCGCGCCGTCTAAATTGCGGTGAAACGCATCTAGCTGCCCTGGGGTGCCTTGTGACAGGGCTGAGAGGAGGATGAGTGAAAAAATTATCATAGATGGATTAAACACCAGTTAGCGTGAAAGGTTGTTGGCCATTTGTTAATATTACCCCATGAAATTCATAGGAAAACTACTTTTGTGGATTGGTGGTGGAGCGATGTTGTACACATCTGAGCCTGTCAACGCTGTAATTAATGCAATCATGTCAGGCAATCCCCTGAACAAAGATATTGCAGAGTACTTACTCGACTTTGCTCAACCCGTATTTGTCGTTGGGGTTATTTGCGCTGCCGGCCTGCCAGAGCTGAAGGCACGTGCTAAAAAATCAAAACCTAATAGCGCGAAAAAAGATTCATAAACTTTGTCGCCGCAGTGGGGTGCAAAATTAATGCCCCTCGCACAAAACTAAAGTCATCTAATTTTTCATTACGCTCAATTCGCGTGCGGGTCATTTTCCCGCCGACGGGTTGCCAGTCGATAGAAACCGAGTCTATTTTCGATTCGAGCTGAAAACTTAAAGGCGTGGCTCCTGTGTCGGCCATTAGTGCAGAGTCGCTAGGTTCCCATCCGTGGTTGTTCGATGAAGTTGTCCATCCGGATAAGTCGCGCCCGTTATACAACGAATGATCACGAC
>JAPYTC010000053.1 GCA_029941685.1 Planctomycetota bacterium
GCCTTGATACCTTCATTGATTTCCGTAGCGACTTGAATGACATGATGAGCAAACTGATCGCATTCAGCAACCACAATGACATTGCCAAGGCGCGCGTGGATTTTGAATACGTTGAGCTTCACGCAGTCGAATTTGCTGCCAAGTATCCATATCACACCAATCGCGGCAAACTGGCTGTATTCCATTGCCCGATGGCATTTGACGACCGTGGCGCAAATTGGTTGCAGTTCAGTGGCGAACGCATCGAGAACCCGTACTTCGGTGCCTCGATGTATCGCTGTGGTCTTGAGCAATCACTAGTTCCAAAAGTAAGGTAGGTGGAATAAATGTTAGACAAACTCTTTTCACTCATTTTACGCGAACGCTTTGTGTTCTTTTTGAGCATTTGCGCGTTAGTGCTTGTCGGACTTTCGGTGTCGCCCTTTGATAACAAAGCTATAGACAACAGCATCATTCCGCGCAACCCCATCGCCTCTGATGCGATACCTGACCTCGGCGAAAACCAGCAAATCGTTTTCACTAAATGGGAAGGTTCCTCGCCGCGCGATATTGAAGATCAAATTACTTACCCCCTAACGATTGCCCTACAGGGTATTCCGAAAGTAAAAACTGTACGATCTTTTTCAATGCTCGGCTTTTCGAGTATCTACGTCATCTTTGATGAAGATGCGGAATTCTACTGGTCACGTTCGCGCATTCTCGAAAAACTGAATTCGCTTTCTCCGGGTACTTTACCGGAGGGAGTACGTCCAAAGCTTGGTCCGGATGCTACTGGCCTTGGTCAAGTTTATTGGTACACGCTTGAAGGCGTCGATGAAAACGGCGACGTGATTGGCGGCTGGGATTTAAACGAATTGCGCAGCCAGCAAGATTGGTTTGTGCGTTACGCATTGTCGGCTGTTGAAGGAGTTTCTGAAGTAGCATCTATCGGCGGCTATGAGCAAGAATATCTGGTCGAAGTTGATCCGGTTGCATTGCAAGCGCTGAATGTTGATTTAACGGCAGTGCAAAAAGCGGTGCGTGATTCAAACAAAGAAGTTGGCGCTGGGCTGATTGAAATGAACCATGTCGAGTACGTGCTGCGCGGCCGTGGTTGGATTAAAGACATCAAAGATATCGAGCAAGCGCCCCTATTCGCTCGTGACGGCACCCCGTTGCGCGTTAGTGATGTTGCGCACGTGGCACTTGGCCCAGCGATGCGCCGTGGTGCTTTAGACCGTGGCGGGCAACAAGTGGTAGGCGGTGTTGTTACTGCGCGCTATGGTGAAAACCCGCTAATGGTAGTCAAAGGTATTCAAGAAAAAATCGCAAGTCTTGAAGTAAATATGCCCACGCGCATTTTGCCTGACGGGCGCAAATCCACACTGAAAATCATTCCGTTCTATGATCGCTCGGTGTTGATTAATGAGACACTCGGTACGCTTGAACATGCACTTAGTCTAGAAATCATCATCACGGTGATTGTGATTTTAACGATGCTCATGCGTTTACGCGCAGCGCTTATTGTTTCGTTGACCATTCCGATCAGTGTGCTAGGCGCATTTGGTTTGATGAAATATTTTGCAGTGGACGCCAACCTAGTAGCATTGGCTGGTATTGCAATTGCGATTGGAACCATTGCCGACATTGGTATTGTGTTAACCGAAAACATCTTGCAACACTTACAAAAGCTCAAACCGGATGAATCGCGCCTTGATGCCATCCGCAATGCTAGTGTTGAAGTCGGCTCGGCGATCATGACCGCTGTGCTTACCACCATCTTGGGCTTCTTGCCGGTATTCACCATGACAGGCGCCGAGGGCAAACTGTTTAGCCCACTTGCTTACACCAAGACCTTCACTTTGTTGGCTGCGATTGTTGTAACTTTGGTGTTGGTACCGATTCTTGCTTACTGGTTGTTCCGCGGGCAAAAGGCGAAACCGAAGCAGACTGTAGTTACACGATTACACAAAGCGAGTATTTTCGCCGTCGCTCTGACACTGTCGATGTTGCTAGCCGAGCGTTGGATGCCATTAGGCTACGCCAGCTCTTTCGTGCTTAACTTTATATTTGTGGCACTAATGTTGTTCTCTCTAATTGGCGGCTTCATTTTGTTTAACAAAATGTACGCGGGCATCTTGGCTTGGTGTTTACGCTATAAGTTACTGTTCTTGTGTTTGCCGATTGCTGCGGTTGTATGGGGAGCAAACATCGCTTCCAACATGGGTCGTGAATTCATGCCGTCGCTTAACGAGGGCTCGTTTTTGTACATGCCATCGACAATGCCGCATGCTTCTACGCAGCACAACTCTGACACAATCGCTAAGCTTGACCGCGCTATCGAAGGTGTCCACGAAGTGAAATCCGCTGTCGGAAAAATCGGCCGCGCCAACACCCCACTCGACCCGGCACCCATGTCGATGGTTGAAACGATTATTGAATACTACCCCGAGTACACCGAACTCGAAGATGGTAGTTACAAACGTAATTGGCGTGATCACATCACAAGTTCTGACGACATTTGGGATGAAATCATTGTTGCGACTAAATTGCTCGGAGTGACATCCGCGCCAAAACTTCAACCCATCGAAACACGCCTAGTGATGTTACAGTCGGGCATGCGCGCGCCAATGGGTTTGAAAGTGGCCGCTCCAAACGTCGAGCTTCTGGAAGAAGCGGTTTTGCTTTTCGAGAAACACTTAAAAAATGTGCCGAGCGTCCGCAAAGAGACTGTTTTCGCTGATCGCGTAGTAGGCAAACCTTACCTCGAAGTTGAAGTGCGTCGCGATGACGCCGCGCGTTACGGAATTTCAGTAGCCCAGGTGAATCATCATTTACAATCAGCTATGGGCGGCATGATAGTGACTCAAACAGTTGATGGTCGCGAGCGTTATTCGGTGCGGGTGCGTTACCCGCGAGAATTGCGCAGCAGTCCAGAGGATATCCTCAATTTGATGATACCCATGAATAACGGCAGTTTGATTCCTCTGGCGCAACTTGCCGATGTTGAATATCGTCGTGGGCCGATGGTGCTTAAAACCGAAGACACCTTCTTAACGGGATACGTCATCTTTGATAAGAAGCAGCAGTATGCCGAAGTAGATGTCGTTGAAAACGCTCAAGCTTACTTGGCGCAACTTATCGCAGCTGGCACTTTGCAACCGCCGGCAGGTGTCACCTGGAAATTCGCTGGAAGTTACGAAAATCAATTGCGCGCCAATGCGACTCTAAAAATCGTCCTGCCGATTGCGCTAATTCTGATTCTGTTACTACTTTACTTTCACTTCCATTCACTAAGCTTAACCGCGATGGTGTTTTCGGGCGTGTTCGTAGCATGGTCCGGAGGTTTCATTTTGCTCTGGATGTACAACCAACCCTGGTTCATGGATTTCACCATCTTCGGTCAATCGATGCGCGATCTATTCGCCGTGCAACAGATTAATTTATCGGTGGCAGTGTGGGTAGGATTCTTGGCGCTGTTCGGAATTGCGACTGACGATGGTGTTGTGATGGGTACTTACCTCAAACAAAGCTTCGACAGTAAAGTCATTAAGACCAAGCAGGATATTCGTGACGCGGTAATCGAAGCTGGCATGCGACGCATCGGCCCGTGTTTGATGACTACTGCAACCACAATTCTTGCATTGCTACCTGTAATTACCGCAACCGGTCGCGGTGCTGACTTGATGTTACCCATGGCGATTCCGTCAATCGGCGGCATGCTACTAGCGATGCTCACTATGTTCGTAGTACCCGTGCTATTCTCGCTGTATCAAGAATTAACTTTAAAGCGTTCGCTTAAATCAAGCCAATCGCGATAAGTTTCCATTGATTGCCAAAAGCCTTCGTGTTTGAAGGTCATTAACTCAGAGGCAGTCGCTAGATTTTCTAGCGGCTGCTTTTCTAGTACTAATAGGCTGTCGTCATTCAAATAATCAAACACGCCTTTATTCATTACAAAAAAACCAGCGTTGATCCATTGGTCACCCTGCACATCTTTCTCACGAAACGAAGTGACCGCGCCATCACCATCAAGGTCTAACAAACCATAAGCAGAGCGTGGATTTACTGAGGTCACTGTAGCTAACTTGCCATGACTATTATGGAACTCGAGCAAGGCATCAATATTCACATCTGACAAGGTGTCACCATAACTCAAGAAAAACTGCTCGGGTAACAAATCGCGCACTTGCCACAACCGCGAGCCAGTCATCGCATCTTCACCGGTATCGACCAATTCAACTTGCCAAGTGTCGGGGATGTCGGCAGCAGCAAAATAATCGCGTATGACGCTTTTTTTATGACCTAAAAGCAAAATGAAAGACTTGTGCCCACAAGAAGCGTAATGCTCCATCAGGCGGTGCACAAGAGGCAGTCCGGCTATATCTAACAAGGGTTTAGGCGCATCGGCCACCGCGCCGCGAATTCGCGTGCCTTTACCACCACACAGGATGACCGTTTTCATTTAGTCTAGTATATAAAGTTATCTGCCTTATATGCCGATAATCAATTAGCCCATGACTCGATTCTCTGTAACCTCTTCTGTTTTGGTAGCTTTGCTCTTTGCGCAATGCCTACCTGTTGCGAACGTCAATGCACCTCGCTCTACCGCAGCAGCCCCAACGAAAGACATTGTGTCATCAACAGGAGTACCGTTGCCGCCGAATTATCCATACCCGCAACACACCACCTATCAATCTGGCACTATTCAGCCGAGTCGCTATAGCCAACAACAGCTCGACCAACACACGAGCACTTTTTATTTCAATTGGATTAATCACTACCTTTGGCAAAAAGGAACGGAAGCTGACGGCCATCCACGCTATCGAATTTCATCGGGATGGAGTATCTACGACGTAACTGTTTCTGAAGGTCAAGGCTACGGAATGCTATTCACCGCGATAATGGCTGGTGAAGATGTTAACGCGCGAAAATATTTTAATGGCCTATACGAATTTGTTTTGGATCACCCCACTACGCGTTCAGACGACATGATGGATTGGTATATTCCCGAACATGAAGGCAGTGATCAATGGGGCAACGATTCTGCTTTTGATGGCGATTGTGACATTGCTTTCTCATTGTTACTCGCCGAAAAGCAATGGGGTAACAACACGCGCTTCGATTATGGCGCTGAAGCGGCCAAACGTATCGCAGCACTAAAAACCGTGATTGGTCCAAACTCAATGTTGCCGATGTTTGGCGATTGGGTTGACCCATATGGTTCTCCCTGGAATGAACATTCATCGCGACCGTCTGATTTTATGATTGGACACTTTCGCGCATTCGCCATTGCTACTGGCGATCCATTCTGGAACGACGTCAGCGACGCATGCCTAGTTGTAAGCGCGCAGGTTTCTCAAGACTATAGTTTACATCCACGTTTACTTCCCGACTTTGTCATGGAGCAATGGGCAGGATCAACTACTTACAAACCTGCCTACAGTTATTTCTTGGAAGGTCCAAATGATGGCAACTATGCCTGGAATGCTCTGCGCTACCCGATACGTTACACCGGCGATGCAATTTTTTCTGGGGACACGCGCACCATGCAACCGATGCGCGACCTTAGCTTATGGATTCATAATCAAACTAGTGGTAACCCGTATGGCATCGCCGCTGGTTACGATATGAACGGTGCACCCATTTATGGCGGCCCTTCATACGCTCCAGAGTTTTCGTGCGGCTTTGCTGTGGCGGCAATGACCGACCCCAACATGCAGCTTTGGATGGACGACCTATACGATACTTTCTATCAATCGTCGCTGGGTTATTACTCAGATGCGCTAGTAATGCTATCGATGTTTTTGCTTAGCGGCAACTGGTGGCTACCCTACTAAAGGTAGCTATCGTCTTGCTCTAAATAATTAGCGACATAATCACGGACGCCATCTTCAAGCGATGTCGCCTCTTTACTGTAACCAGCGTCGCGCAATTTATTCATGTCGGCTTCGGTGAAGTACTGATACTTGTCACGAATTTCGATTGGCGTGTCAACGAACTTAACATTTGGCTTTTTATCTAACGCTGCATAAACAGCATTTGCCAAGTCTAAAAAGCTACGCGCTTGACCAGTGCCAGCGTTGTATAAACCTTGCACGCTTTCGTTGTCAAAGAACCATAACATCATGTCGACGATGTCTTTTACGTAAACGAAATCACGTAGCTGTCCGCCGTCACTGTACTCGGCATTGTGTGAGCGGAACAATGTGGCATCTTCGCCCGCACTAATCTTGCCGTGTAGTTGGTGAATCACACTGCGCATGTTGCCTTTGTGATATTCGTTGGGGCCATACACGTTAAAGAACTTTAAGCCTACGCATTGCGGCGGCAACGACCCGCCACTGCGTAACACTCGGGCAATGCGGCGATCGACCACATGTTTTGACCAACCGTAGGCATTGAGTGGTGACAACTTGGACAATGAGTCGATGGCGTCGTCGTCGCAAAAACCATTACTGCCATCACCGTAAGTAGCAGCCGATGATGCATAAATGAACCGCACTTTATTCAAACCACACCAGCGAAACAAATCTAGGCTGAGGCGTACATTGTTTTCGACAATCTTATCGACATCGGTTTCGGTGGTGGCGGAAATCGCTCCCATGTGAAACACTGCTTGGACATCCTTTTCGCGTCCGCATAAAAAATCGAACAGGTCTTCGGGGCAAACCACGTCGTACAATTCGCGCTTGGAGATGTTGCGCCACTTTTCACCATCGCCCAACCAATCAACCACTACTAGCTCGTCGCGTTGTTCGAGAGCCTTAAGTAAGTTACTACCGATGAACCCGGAGCCGCCTGTCACAATAATCATGTAGCTATTCTAATGCCGCGCACAATCCCACGCACGCAAGTACAATACCACACTATGAGTTCTGACAATCCCTTTAGAGATTTGTTCGCCAATGCCGGTATCGAAGGCACTACCGACGACCCGGATTCATTGCCTGATCTAGATAAAGACGGCAATGAAATTGAAGAGGTAGTATTGGCATATGAACGTCGTGGCGGCAATAAAGTCATCACTACTGTGCGCGATATTCCTGAAGAAAAGGCCGAAGAGACGCTTAAGTTTATTAAAGTATCTTTGGGCACCGGCGGTAGCATCGACGAAGGCGTGTTGATTATTCAAGGCGACCGCCGCGCACAGCTAACACGTTTCTTCGAGAAGCAAGGCGTCCGTGTTCGCGGAGAACGCGAGTAAGTGTCCGAAGCCCCGCCACCACGTCAAGAAACTTGGGACGGCCCCCAGCCCGGCGGTGTGTGGCGCGCGCGGTTCCTTTTCCCTTTCGCATGCTTCTGGTGTTTCTTTTATCTCGGCTTCCTTGCTCTCGTTGTCGGAGTTTTCCCAAAGCGTTCGCGTAAGTGGCGCACCCCGCTAATTCGTGCGTGGGGCAAAAGCATGCTGTTTATGTTCGGCGTAAAGCTCGAAGTGCACGGCGCGCAATATCGTGACTTGCCGGGTGCAAAAATTCTGCTTGCCAATCATGTCAGCTTAATTGACTTATTCATTTACTCCGGAGAATGGGCAGACCCCGGCTCGGTAATGTACAAGAAAGAGTTTTCGAAAATACCACTGTTCGGTTTCCTGATGCCACGGCTCGGTTTCATTGCGGTCGATCGTCACAATCGCGGAATGGCTCAAGAGTCCATGGCCGAAGCTGCTTCACGAATCAACGACGACGGCGTCTCGGTATGGATGGCCCCCGAGGGCACTCGCTCGCGCGGCAAAGGCTTGGGGCACTTTAAGCTTGGGGCTTTTCACATCGCCCTCGAAACCAAGGCGCCGATTGTGCCAAGTGTGATGCGCGGCCTTGAAAAAATAAACCCCGGCGGTGGCATGACTTTATTAAGTGGCACTGTGCGCATTGATTACTTGCCGCCAATAGAGACCAAGAACTGGGGGCGCGCTGATCTCCGCAACAAGTCACGCGAAGTACGTAATCAATTCTTGCGCTACCTACCACCAGCGGCAAATACCAAAGACTATGACCCTGAATTAAATGCAGAGTCTACGACTGCCACAAACTAGCGTCGCCGCCACCGTCGCCGACGATACGCATTGGCTTACCTCCTTCGACGCAGTTGTACTGCTCGAAGTCGGTCACACCCATCAACTGCAGCACGTCTTCATCGACCAAGCATTTACCGTTGACTTGCTTTGCATCGGCTGACAGAATTGCGCCGACTGCATCGGCAAGGATGTCTGCTTTGCGCCAATGTTCTGGGCCACCTAATTTATGGTTGATGGTCGCCTGCGATTCTATTGCTGTCGCCGGCCACAGCGCACATGACTTAATATCGGTACCGCGCACTTCAGCGCCCATGCCCATTGCCAACAAGCTCATGCCGAATTTAGACATGCAGTAACCAGTTTTACCCGGCAACATACGCAAATCTATCGGTGGCGACATTTGAATCAACACTCCGCTGCCACGCTCAAGCATGTGTGGCAATACAAAATGTGAAGCAACAAACGCGGCGCGCGCGTTTACTTCCATCATTAAATCGTAACGCTTGGGTGGAGTATCGACAATCGGACGCCAATGCAGTGCTCCGGCGTTATTGATTAAGATGTCGATTCTACCGAACTCTTTAAGAGCGCTAGCAACCATGTTTTCAAGTTGCTCGGCATCACGCACATTGGTACGCACGGCAAGTGCACGGCGTCCGAGTGCTTCAACTTCAGCAACGGTTTCGTGAATAGACCCTGGCAAACTTTCACGTGAGCGCTCGCTCTTTGCAGCGACAACAATATCGGCGCCTGCACGCGCCAAACGCAATGCGATGTTTTTGCCAATGCCACGACTAGCGCCAGTGATGACGGCGACCTGCCCGGTCAAATCTGGAAACTCCATTAACGCATCGCCGTCTTAGCGATTTCTTCATCACGTAAAGTACGGCGCAATAATTTCATCATTGCCGACTTAGGAAGTTCGTCACGGAACTCCCACTGCCTTGGCACCTTGTAAGCAGCCAATTCGCCACGGCAATACTCGTCGAGCTCTTCAACTGTTACCGTCATCCCAGGATTACAAGCGATGAATGCCTTCACCGTTTCACCACGCTTCTCATCAGGGATACCGATGGTGCATGCTTCAAACACTGCGTCGTGTGCGGTAATGATGCGATCGATTTCGTCGGGGTAAACGTTATAGCCAGAAGCAATAATCATATCCTTTTTACGACCAACGATTTTGCAGTAGCCCTCTTCGTCCATGGTTGCTAAGTCGCCGGTGTAGAGCCAGCCGTTGCGCAACATGTTTGCCGTTTCGTCAGGGTTGTTAAGGTAGCCTTGCATTACTTGCGGTCCTTGCACAATGAGTTCGCCGGCTTCGCCAACAGGCATGTCTTTCAGGCCTTCTTCGGGATCGACGATGCGTACATCAGTGCTCGATACAGGAATGCCGATATGGCCAATTTTGCGGTTACCCTGTAATGGATTAGCGGTGACCACTGGCGAAGTCTCGGTTAGGCCGAAGCCCTCAACGATAATCGCGCCAGTCATTGATTCGAATTTCTTTTGCACATCTTCGGGCAGCGGCGCCGAGCCAGAAAAACAGTATTTGACTGCTGACAAATCGAGCTTGCCGATGCCTTCGTAATTATTGATAGCGTTAAATAACGCTGGCAAGGCTGGGAACAACGACACCTTATGCTTCACCAAATTCTTTACCATCCCCGGGATATCGCGTGGGTTCGGCTGCAAAACTATCTTGGCTCCAACCGACATTGGCCATGCCATACAAACCGACAAGCCAAAAATGTGAAAGAACGGCAGCACCGACAGCAGCACTTCTTTGCCTTCTTCTACTCCGGAAAACCAAGCTCGCACCTGCTGCACGTTACTGCTCAAATTGCGGTGCGTCAAAATTGCACCCTTCGACAAACCAGTAGTGCCGCCGGTGTACTGAATGACTGAGATGTCATCCATACTGATGTCTACCCTTGGTGGCGTGGCGGCTGATGCATTAACTAAATCGCGAAACTTGTGTACCGTCGCTTCGGTTTGCACTTTTGCGAACATCGGCGGATCTTGCTTTTTAAGCTTGATTGGTGCTAACAAGTTGAGAGGGAATTTTAGATACTCCGGTATCGAAACAATAATGTAATGACGAACTGGCAACTTATCGCGCATCGCCCTTACCT
>JAPYTC010000054.1 GCA_029941685.1 Planctomycetota bacterium
CCTCCGCCACAGGCTCCAGCGCCTCTTGCGCGCACCATTCCTCGCACTGATGCCTTCAATGGTCGTTAGCGACGAAGACATTGCTCATCGTGCGGGTTACCGTTACCAGCTTGCAACAGATGCTGTTGGCAACACAGTAGGGTGCTGGGCTTGGCCTAATTTAAACAAGTATTCTGGTGAGGTAAGTTTTTACTTCGATTTCGCGACTTCACAAGTGAAGCGGTCGATAAAAAATTACTCTTGGAAGGAAACTCCGCAAGGGGTCGTCCCTTTAGCCGCAGAGCTATTAGTTGCCGAAGCTGAATAACTTTGTAGTGTTATTGAATACTTGTTCACGGATGTCGTCAGCACTTTGTTGGCGTGCCTCAGCAACAGCGTCTAGTGTGTGAATAATGTATGCTGACAAGTTCTTCTTGCCGCGCACGGGCTGTGGTGCAAGAAACGGTGCGTCGGTCTCTACCAACAGCTTGTCGATAGGGATACGTGCGACAGACTGGCGAATTGCCTGAGACTTGGGATAGCTTACATTTCCGGCAAAGCTAAAGTGCAGGCCTAGGGCGAGAAGCCGTTCGACAAATTCAGGCCCTTCCGAAAAGCAATGCATGACTCCGTTAACTTCACGACCACGTTTTTCAAGAAGGTCTACTAGTTGCTCTACTGCTTCACGGCAGTGAATAATGGTTGGCAGGTTGAGCCGCTCAGCTAGGTCGAGGTGAAACAACAGCGATTTCTCTTGGACGCTAGCTTCGCAGCGGTTATGAAAAAAATCAAGACCAGTTTCACCAATCGAATGCCATGTCCCTTGCTCTGACATTTCGATTATCTGCGCCAATTTGTGATCAAGCGCGTCATGCTCGCCAACATCATTAGGATGGATGCCAAGCGACGCAATAACTTGCTCGTGTTGCTCGCTGATTTCGAGGCAGCGTTTCGAGCTGTCAGCATTGGTTCCGACGCACATGAACCTAGTCACGCCGGCGTCTGCGGCAAGTTGCAGTTGCTCGGCAACGCTAGTTTCATCTTCGTTCCAGTAAAGATGGCAATGGGAGTCGAAAATAGTCATTACTCAATATTATACTTTTGGCGAAGCCGATCCATGAAGGTAAACAAACCGATGTCTGTAGTGCGCTGGGGCATTTTATTAATTAAGATAGCTTTGCCACGTTGCTCATCTAATGCTAATACAGCAAGCAACGCTTCTTTGCGAATAAGAAAATTAGTCGCTTCAGTATCGAACACACTTTCAAAAATAGGCGCAGCCTCGACCATATTACGCTCAACAATTGCGCTGATGGCTAAGCTGCGCGCACGTGACTCCATGCTTTCGTCGGCCGCTATCGCAAGTAAGAGTTCAGTTGCTAGTTCACTTTGTACATCTAAAAGCATCTCTTCAAGGTAGCGTGGACGCAATGCATCCCCGGCGCGCGGCTTCTCTCGAAACATCAGATTGCGTGCTCGCGCATATGCCTCTTGCTCGTCGATGCGCCACAAAGTTCTGTGGCAAGCGATTCTCAGGGGTATCGGATTGGTACGTAAATCTTGTTGGCGGATAATCGTTTTGATTGCCGCTTCATCTAATAAGTGGTCGGCGCACAGAAATTCTTCGACAGCTAATTCAGGATGTTCCTTTTTGTCCTCTTGAATCAGGTTACCCCAATTTAGTGGGTGAGTAGGATGATAGCTGGCAGCGGCACGAACGTTATTTCTTATCTCGATAAGGGCTAAACCGCGACTTTTGTGGTCGGAAACTGTGCGATATCGCACAGCAAGTGAGCGAGAATGCTCGACTAATAATTCTGCGGGATTGTCGTCATTTTCGACTGACAACGCGATGTCTTCGGAAGTCTTTGTAATAAAGGGTGTTACACTCTTAGAGCACGCGAATGTCGCGCCGGCAATAAGCAGCAGAGTTAAGGCGAAAATGCTGCGGAATTGGTATGAAGTTTGCATGACTTATTGTGCTAATTTGTTAAACTTAACCGTCGTTAGATGGACGCTACTCCCTCTAACGCTTACTGTTGCAGTAATAATAGCATTGTGAAACTAATTCCCAACACTTCTTACAAAAATCTTGCTCTTGCCCTTAGCGGTATAGCCTTGTTCTTCGGCTGTGAGCCTAGCTCGTCTGTAAAGGTCGTAGAGGATTTTGGCATATCGTCTTGTTCTCTCGGCTGTAATGGGCAATCGTTCTCGTCATCCCAGCACTTTGAGAATCAAGACATTAAATTTACTTTTAACGACACGGTCGATCCGTCTAGCGTCGACAGCTCGTCCATATCTATTGTCGATCGTGACACAGGTGTTCAGCCTACCGGTACGCTTATCGTTCGCGGTAGCGAAGTGATTTTTCGCCCAACCTTAAGCCAAACTACCGAAGGCTTAAGTTATGGCTTTACAGTTGGCGCTACTTATCGCATTGACATCAATGGCAATAATTCGGTTAGTGTCGTGCGTTCTACGAAAGGGCGTTTAAACCAATCAACCATTACCGGTGAAATTACGATTGAGCCAGCAACAGACTTAAACCCGGGCGCTCCTTCATTGCAGTCGATATCACCTGCCGAGAACGAAACACCAACTAGTCGTCTCTTTACAGTTGAAATGGTTTTTAATGACATCATGCAGATTTTACCATTGGCAAATCCTGAGACGGGTGTCAGTACTTTGGTGTCGGTGTTGTCTTACGAGCCGCTGGCTGATATAAGCATAGATATTCCCGGCCTCTATACGGCAACAATTGATCGTGATCAGTTAACGACGACTTTGATTTTTACGCCATCTGTTGCGTACCCATCATCTTCAGGTGGGGCGATATACCTCCAGGTAAACATCGGCCAGCAAATAGCTGACATTAGCAATAACAACATTACTAACCCAGGGCCACGCATTGTTTTGTTGCAAGATGCCGTTGAAGATGTCATGAGTTTCAACGAACCATTCGATGATTCAGCTAAGCAAGACACATCCGGTTCGGTTTTCGGACTCTGGCAAGCGGTTTCTTTCTTAGACAGCAGTCAGTCTCCAGCAGGCTTGCATAACGGCGGCGGCTCTGGCGCTCTCGGTTACTTTGCACCGAGTTCTTCTGACACTATTGCATTTAATACAGATGGCCTCTCTCAAGCATATTCCGAATTGCTTGCTCAAACTGTTGGTGTTAACAACGGCTTTTACCCATACTCCGAAGTCGTATTGCCGAGTGACAATAATGTTGTTGCTACGGGTTCGAACGCGCTGCGCATTTTTGCTCAGGGCGATTTTACATCCGACTCGAAAATCATCATTAGTGGCGATGATGCATCGGGGCACTTTGGTAAGGCATACTACGGCGGGGCTTTCAGCGGCGAATATGATGGCGACGAAGTCGCTCAGGTAATCGAAGAATCGTTTTTAGGTTCGACCGAATTCCCAACTGAAGACGCTTTGTTCGGTGGTGTTGGTGCTTCTGGTGTTCTTGGCGGCGTTAACGGTGGCTGTGGCGGAGACACGTGGTTAGCGGACAGCTTTGGCTTCAGCGCATCAAATTACTTTAATACAATTCAAACGACTTGGTCACAGTTCATTACCGTGGGCTTCACGCCAGGTAATCGCTACAAAGAAAATATGGGTGGCAACGACGACCGCTATTGTGGCACCAATGGCGAGGGTGTTGGCGGTGCTGCCGTCCTGGGATCCCCGATTGGCAATCCAAACGGCATTTTGTCTGATTTCAATAATGGTTCCGGAATGGGCTCTTGGTGTTGGCCCCCGCGGTCGAACTTCATGCCGGCTGGCAGCGAAATAAACACTCACACCGACAAAGGCTTCATCTTGCATCGCTCGCGTGGGGGTGGCGGAGGAGGTTACTGGACTAACGGTGACCGTGGTGATTATTTTGTCGCTAACTCTATTAATGGTCTTGGCCAAAACATGAGTGACAACGACCTCGTTCCATTCGTGAATGACGGACTTGGTATTTTCGAATACAACGGCCGCGATGACGGTAGCGATAAGTTCTCTTGGGACATCAGTGCTACAAACCCTAACCAGGTGCAGGATGCATCTGGTGGGCAATTCGTTATTCCAGTTGGCTACGAGAGCCTTAACCCCGACCTAGGTTTCTTGCTCGGCGGCGCTGGCGGTGGCGGTGCAGGTATGGGGCAGCACGGTTCTATCGAGAACAGAGTTCCGGGCGCGGTAGCAGGTACTGTTGGGACTTGGCGTTGCGGCGCAGGTGGAGGCGGTGGTGCCGGAGGGGGTGCAGTCCAAATTTTTGCGGGCTCGAACCTAAGCCTTACTGGTTCGGTAGAGTCTCGTGGTGGTGACGGCGCGACATCAAACTTCGTCGAGTCAATCCCATTCTATGATGCATATGCGCTGCTTTACGGTCCTCCAGGAGACGCTGGCGGTGGTGGCGGTTCAGGCGGAGCAGTACTGCTCGAAGCCGGACGCAGTATGCAGTTAGGCTCTGAAGTTATCGACGTCACGGGCGGACTTGGAGGGCTGGGTGCTGTGGGTAATCATGGTGGTTCAGGCGGCTCAGGTGTGGTTCGATTCAACACTCCCACAGGCACCGAGTCCATTGCTTTTCTAGAGACTTTTGTGACGCCTGATGCGGCTGTTCAATCAGACCCGGTAGCTAGCAATGATATTGCAAACGTTGGCGTCGTGGGTAATTACAACTTCCCTGGGACAGTCGGCGACATTAACTTGCAAAGCGGCGCAGTCATCAATGGTAATGCTAGTGGTGTACGTTCGTTGTGGTATGAGCCTTTTGCGCTCAATGCAGGTGACCCCGATAAGTACGAAATCGAATTGACCGGCTATACCATTACGTGTGAATACTTTGACGGAATTACAACGCAACCGATAGTCTTCGACCATCAAAACCCAACTAACCCTGACGAGAATTCAGGCGCTGACCCAGTTTGGATTGCATTCCAAGGGGCATGGATGCAGCCTGGCGAGTCATTGAATGCGCAGCCCGAATTGATCAGTGTTACCCCGTGGTTTGTTCCAGGGCTAACTGTCGCAACTTCAGGCATCGACGAATTCAACTCTTATTACAACCGCGCTTTGCGCTTTAAGTTGGTCTTTGACCAATCAGTTGTTGCTGGTTTGATGAATGGCGGCGTGGGTTCTTACTTCCGCGTGATCAGCGTTAACTTCGATATTATCGCAAGTTGAAGCCAGGCACCTTGCGTGCCTTTATTCCTGATGGAATCCTGCTAAATGCATTTGCGTTCCATCAGCATCACGCGTTAGTGGTCGACAAAATCGGACGCATTACCGACGTGTGTGATGTCGATGATTTAGACCCAGCAATTGAGCAGACGCGTTGTCCTGGGCAACTGTTGACGGCCGCCCCGATTTTAGCGCATGCGCACCTCGAGTCATTTGACGCGCCTAGTAAGGGTTTTTCGCATGCCAGTTTCGCGCAATGGGCGCAGTCTTTAATTGAATGGCGCGATTCACCTTCTCGACTTTCTGCAGAAGAGAGCGCGTCCGCGTCACGCGAACAACTTGCGCAAAATGGATGTGGTTTAGTTGCCACCCATGTTGCTGAACCCGGAGCAGAGGGTGATATAAGTCCTGATTTGCCCGAAGTGCTTGCTTTTGCCGAGCTATTTATACCATCAGGTGACATGCCCGAATTGCCGGACTATCCTTATCGTGGTGTAGCCTTGCACGCCCCTTATTCTGTTTGTGACAAGGTGGCGCGTCAAGTGTTCGCGCAATGTACTGCCGACAATGTAGTTTCAATTCATCTTGGTGAACATGCCGAAGAGCGCCAGTTTCTCGAGCACGGTTCCGGAGAATTAGCCGATTTGTTTCGCGAGCGTCAATTGCCGCTGAAAGACAACTTCTATTCGTCCCCAGTAGACTGGCTAGAAGAAGTCGGTGGATTGTCAAAAAACACAATTGCTGTGCATTGCACAGACCTAAGTGCAGATGAATTACTGCGGTTAGAGGACGCTGAGGTTGCTGTGGTTTTCTGTCCAGGTACACATAAATATTTCGAGCGGCCAAAACCGGCTTTCGCCGAAGTCGCTTCATTGTTACCCGCACTTGGCTGTGATTCTTTGGCATCTAATCAGTGCTTAGATCCGCTTTACGAGTTGCGTTGTGCCAAAGAAATAGTGCCCGAGATAAGTAGCCAAATGTGGTGGCAAGCACTGACCGCGCGTGGCGCCGAAGTATTGCGCCGCCCCGATCTCGGTAGTTTGGCACAGGGCAAGTGGGCGCGTGTTCTTAGCTTTCCAAGCAAACAGTTTGAAAGTTGTTCAAACGCCGAACAAGTCTGTGAGCTGTTGTGTTCGGCAGAAAATTTGCCGCGAGAATTAATCAGCCTGCATTCATTGGCCGAATAGGTTAAAATCAATAATATGCAACAAGCCGTCTCCTTGATTCAGTCTAGCTCTTCGATTTTGCTTACCGGCCATTTGCGTGCCGATGGCGATTGTCTTGGTGCTCAGATAGTGCTCTACCACGCGTTGACCGCGTTAGGTAAAGATGTGCAAATTATGTTGCCGAATATGCCTGATCAGCGCTATGGGTTTCTCGAAGAGCAAACGCCATGGCAAGTGTTCGACAGTGTGTTGCCAGATTATGATTTGCTGATCGCTTGTGATTGCAATGAGTTGTCGCGGTTGGGTGAGATGGTTCCGCAAATACTAGAGCGCAGCCAACCCAAAATGGTAGTAGACCATCACATTATGATGACCCCCGAAACCTGGGACGCCGCCTTCCACGATGTAGAGGCAGCAGCCTCGGGTATTTTGGCAATCGAGTTGGCGCAGCAGCTTGGCGTTGACCAGTTGCCGCTGGCAGCATACGAAGCAGCATTTGTGGCGTTAATGACGGATACTGGCTGGCTCAAATATTCAAATGCTGATCAGCGTTCTTTCGATATGGCAGCTTTCTTGGTCGCTAAAGGTGTCGACAGTTCGCGCCTATATGATTATGTCTACCAGCAACTAGAGGATGGCCGTCCTCGCGGTGTAGCTGCTGCATTGCAAAATTTGCAATATTACGCCGACGGCAAGTTGGCTGTCGCTTGGGTGACAAACGATTTGCTCGACGAATGTGGTGGAAGCTTGCAAGACACCGATGAAGTGTTAGACCTCATTCGCGCCGTGGCTAGTGTCGAAGCCGTAGCGTTGTTATGCGAGCGTGATGCTGGACAAATAAAAGTTAGCTTCCGTTCTAAAACGTCTTTAGATGTAAACAAAGTCGCGCGTCGCATAGGTGGTGGCGGTCATGCTCGCGCTTCCGGAGCGAGCTTCGAGCGTGGTGTCAGCATGCAACAAGCGGTAGAGCAAACGCTCGAGGTGTTGCTTGATGAATTTGCTAATCAATAAACTTGATTATAGCTTTTCACGTTTACCAAACATACCTGTCAGTGCATGACGAGCTAGTTTAGGGTTACGCTTTAAGCGGCGTATTACATATTTATGCCAAGCCTCACCGTACGGAATATAAACTCTAACCTTGTAACCGGCTTTGCGAGTCTGGCGGCGAAAAGTCTCTTGGACGCCAAGTAGCATTTGTATTTCAACTCGGTCTTTAGCCTCAGGGATGTCCGCTAAGATATCAGTGAGTCCTTCAACAATCGCAGGGTCATGGGTGGCAACCGCGACAAAAGCTCCGCGTTCTAGCAACATGCGCGTGGTCTTAAGGTATGACTTGTTGATTTCGTTCATGTCTTGATAAGCAATTGCGGCTGGCTCAACGTATATCCCTTTCACCATTCGCACGTTCAGTTGTTGCGGATTGGTTTCTAGAAGACGCGTGGCATCATGGTGAGTACGAAACAACATGGCTTGAAGAACGCAGCCCACGTGCTGCTGGTGAGCCTCACGAAGGCGCTCAAACACCGCAAGGGTCCCGTCTATAGTGTTTGACTCTTCCATTTCGAAGCGCACAAAACCGTGTTGTTGTTGCGCTAATGAGACAATCGCGTTGACCGTGTCAAAACAGGTGTTACGACTGATATCTAGACCCATTTGGGTTGGCTTAAGTGACACGTTAACCGGAAAGTCATTGTCGATCAAAGTCTGAATCAACAATTTGTACTCGCCAGCGGCCGCATCAATTTCACTGCTATTGGTTACGGCTTCACCAAGTAGGTCGAAGGTGGTGGTGTAAGACTTTTCGCGTAGATGGTCGCCACGGACGAGGGCGTCGGCGCGTGATTCTCCGGCGATGTAGCGCACGCTGAGTGGGCGCATTAATGCCTTAGGAACGAAGGGAATGCAAGAAGCGAGGATGTTGTCTAGTATTGCCATGGTCTAAATCCACCATAGAATGCCATCGCGCTAGGGTGGGCGCTAGCTTTATACTATGCAAATGTTGCGTCCGCACCTCATCGTTGCTGCATTGGCTTTCACTATGTTGGCCTGTGCACCTAGTCCGCAGGCCAATAAGCGGGGCTTATTGGCTGCCGACGATAGTCGCGATTTGATATTGGTGTCTGTTGATACTCTGCGCGCTTCACGCTTGCCATTTTATTCGCAAACACTTCACTCAGCGCCCCGACTAGAGTTAGCGGGCAGTGTTGATGAGAGTTTCTCAATGGCTTGGCTTGCTAGTCAAGGCGTAGTGTATGACTCTGCATTTACGACGGCCGGGAAAACCCTGCCGTCCTTAGCTTCGTTTTTTACAGGCTTAGCTCCAATCGAACATGGGGCAGTGTCGAATATGACGCGCCTGCAAGCAGACACCTATGTCAGTAAGTTAAAGCTTGCGGGTTTTAAGAGTCATGCACGCGTGGCAAACCGTTCACTGCACAAGTTTTGTGGTCTTGCCGAAGGCTTTGACACCTACGCGGTGCGTGCCAAGCAGCGCGAGTCCGAGTTGGGCGACGATTTGCTGAGCGCGGCGCACGACGACATCGCTTCGTCAAAGCGGGTGATGTTGTGGGCACATTTCATGGCACCGCATCAGCCGTATGAGCCTTTGCCTGAATACCGTAGTCAACTTTCTCTGCCCGCTGAGATCGTTGCTGGTAACGAGCAATTGCAAGCCGCGCATCGTTCTCCCCAAACGGAGCAACATCATTTTGGCGCATATCGCGACTTATACGATGCCGAGATCGCAACTTCTAATCAGTATGTCCGCAATTTCTTGTCTAAGCTTGACGCTCAATACCGCGCAGCTAATCGCGGCGGCTTACTTGACAATGCAGTGGTCGTATTCTTCTCAGATCACGGAGAAGAGTTGGCAGACCGCAACGGATATTTTTTGCACGCCAAGAGTTTGTACAGCTCAGTAGTGCAAGTACCGCTAATTATCATCGATAAAAAATCGGGTCGCAAGGGGCACGTCACCGACTTAGTCGATTTATCGCAAACCATGAAAATGCTTTTAGAGGGCGACGAATTTACTTCTGATTTTGTAGTCAGTGCATGGCACAATGATTTTTTTGCGATTCGCGATAACCGTTATACTTTGGTTCACAATCCGCAGCAGAATGCGCTAGGTCCTCTTGAGCCGCCAGAAGATGTCGCGTATTTTTACTCTGCCGTCGAACTTTACGATCGGCAGAACGACCCATTCGAATTAACTAATATCGCCGCACAGCATCCGCAAATCGTGGCGCGCCTAGGTGAACAACTTTACCAATGGTATAACTCAAAATCGTTGGCCACCAGCGATCCAAGTAGCTATTTAGATGAACAGACGTTGGCCGAGCTAGGTTATACGGAAGACCCAAATAGCGAGCATAGTCTTGACTCTTTGGGACCATGGTCTGCAGAAAAGTATGACAACAACCACTAAACTCGAAACCAAGCAGCGCGTTTGGCCGTGGATTGAAGGCCTATTGCTCGCATTGTTGGTACTTGGGGCGGTCACCATGGGCGGTGAATCAGCGCGGGTCTCTTATCACGGATACTTGCACACCACAATCGGTGAAGCAGTGCTGAACGATGGCTTGCTTCCTGAAAATCCATACCATGC
>JAPYTC010000055.1 GCA_029941685.1 Planctomycetota bacterium
GAAGAAGTCTGCAGGTTGCGGAGATTTGAATTTCCAGCGATTCATGTATTGCTTAAACGCAAAATCAAAACGCTCGGGGCCAATAATGGTTTCGCGTAACAAAGTAAGGCCCACGCCGGTCTTTGCATATTCAAGTAAGCCAAGTGCCATACTCGGCAACTTGTCAGGAGCGGTAATAATCGGCACTGAATCGGCCATCTGCATCATCCACGCAAACTCAGCGGGGTCGTTTTCGTTTAACCTTTGCGGGCCGAACCAATCTTCGGTCGAATACCCGTTGATGAAAGTATTAAAGCCTTCGTCCATCCAGGCGTGCCGGCGCTCGTCGGTATTAATCATCATCGGGAACCAGTTGTGACCAATTTCGTGAGTCGTCACACCATAAACACCCCTTTCGCGACGGCCGTTACAAAACACAATCATTGGGTATTCCATACCGCCTTCAGGACCGAGCACGTTTGTTGCCACCGGGTAAGGGTACGGAATCAGGCGACGGTTATAACCTGCAATCGCCTTACACATCATTTGCGTTGCCTTAGCCCAAACCTTGCCACCTTCTTCGGGGTAGGCGGTCTGTACTAAAATTCCGTCGACACTTGCGGCATCTAAGATAAACGCATCAGAGCACGCCCATGCAAATGTGCGCACGTCTTCGGCTTCGAATTTCCAGGTGAGTGGCTTGTCACCAAGTGGACGGCTATCGTTCCGTCCAACTTCTTCCTTGGCAATAATCATTACCGTGTCTTTAGATTTTTTCGCTTTGTCGAGCGCCTTGGATTGCGTTGGTGTGAAAACTTTGTTTTTGTTTTTCAATTCGCCAGTAGCTACAACTACAAACTCGTGAGGCACAGTGATTTCGACATTGTAGTCACCAAAGTTGGTGTAGAACTCGCCGCTGCCTAGGTAGGGTAGAGTGTTCCAGCCGTTGACGTCATCATAAACGGCGACTTGCGGAATCCATTGCGCTAATTCGTACACGTAACCTTTCTTGTATTTCTTCATGCCGAACCGGCGAAACACATTTTTAGGTATTACGAATGACCATTCGATTTCGAAACTAAACTTGCCACCGCTACCGATTAATGGCTTTGGTAATTCAAGTAAACCCATGGTGTCGTAAACATGAAATGGTAGGTCTTTACGTTTGTGTTTTACACCATAAATCGTGTAGCCATCACCTTCGGCGCTTGCACCGATGGACGCGGCATCGGCAATCGCGTTACCGATACTGTCTTGGCGAAAAACGTTTTGCTCGAGGTGCAACCATAGGTAGTCTAGTTTGTCGGGCGAATTGTTGGTGTAAGTCACATCGGCAGTAGCGTGCACCGTGCGTGTTTCTGGATCGATGCTAACTTCGATATCGTAATCGACCTGTTGCTGCCAGTAATCTTCACCAGGCGCGCCGGCGCCGTTTCGCACACTATTTGGTGCTGGCAAATCAAGCGGACTGAAAATTGTTGCATTCGGGCGTGCTTCGGGCACGCGCTGCCAATCAATGTCTTCGGACTGCGCGGAGGCAGTTGTTAAGAAAAGAGTTAGGAGAATGGTTGAGGCAACGAATTTCATCGCCAAGATTATATATATGCGCTACTTAAAGAGTTATTATTTACGAATGCTTCTCCTGCTTCTCAGCCTAGCAATAGCACCACAACTCAATACGGAGCCGCTGAACGTACTGTTCATCGGTGACCGAGGATCTCATCAGCCCGTACAGCGCCTTGACGATGTTTACGGCAAATTAATTCGCGCTGGCGTTGCCG
This sequence comes from Planctomycetota bacterium, assembly GCA_029941685.1. GTDB lineage: Bacteria > Planctomycetota > UBA1135 > UBA1135 > UBA1135 > JAPKEZ01. Next base: position 1,761 of record JAPYTC010000055.1, read on the forward strand.
TCGATTATGAAGACGATGTCACGGTGCTCGATTTAGGCGTATTGCGCAAATACGACACAATTGTGATGTACGCCAATCAGGCGCAGCATGCGAAGGTGCCAATTGAATTTATGCAAGCGCTAACACGCTACGTCCGCGGCGGCGGAGGATTTGTTGGCTTGCATTGCACCAGTGGCTGCTTCACCGAATCTGGTTCGTGGCTAAAATTTATCGGCGCACGCTTTGAGTCACACGGGCGCGAGGTATTTACCCAAACTGTTGTCGGCGACCCTGAATTACTTAAAGGCTGGAGTAACTTTACCGCATGGGATGAAACTTATGTACAAACACACGTCGACGACGACCGCACTATTCTTACCATGCGCGGCGACGAACCGTGGTCATGGATTCGTAACGTTGGCAAAGGAAGATTGTTTTACAGCGCCAGTGGTCATGATGCTCGTGTGTGGTCCACCGACGGTTTCTTCGATATGTTGTTGCGCGCGATTGTTTACACATCCGGTGATGCTGCGCAGTTGAAAGAGTATCCAAAGTTTGAATATGACGTGCATGATTGGGTGCCGAATTACGAAGAACGTAATCCGCAAGATTTGATGCAGCGTGCGTCGACTCCTCAGCAGGCGGAAGAGTCGTTAGTGGTTCCGGCTGGGATGCATGCCAAATTATTTGCTTGCGAACCGATGGTGGTTAACCCAATCGCCATGACTTGGGATGAGCGCGGTCGCTGTTGGGTGGTCGAGTCTCCAGGTTATCCGGCTACTCGTGATGCAGGCGACCGCATTAGTATTCTTGAAGATACCGATGGCGATGGTCGGGCTGACAAAAAAACTATTTTTGCTGATGGTCTAAATTTGCCGACGTCATTATTGAAAGTCGATGGCGGAGTGCTGGTGACACAGGCTCCAGATTTACTGTTCTTAAAAGACACAAACGCCGATGACGTATGCGACGAGCATCAGGTTTTGTTTAGCGGTTTTGGCACTTGGGATACGCATGCTGGCCCGGCTAATTTACGTTGGGGTTTAGACAATTACATCTGGGGAACAGTCGGTTACTCAAGTTACACCAGCGAAGCCGGCAGCTTTGGCTCGGGCTTGTGGCGTTGGAAACCCGGATTGGAGCATCCCGAGTTTATGGCCCAATTCTCGAATAACACCTGGGGAATAGATTTTACCAGCAAAGGCGAAATATGGGGAAGTGCTGCAAATAACGCACCATCCTTCTTTGTGGGCATGCCCTCACAAGCATTAGCGAAGCCAGTGTTTGAATCGCCGAAGGTGCATCCGGCGTTGCCGAAAATACGTCAGGGCGATTTCTTCGGCAACTTCACCGCTGCCACTAGTCACAGTTTTGCCACAGGCGATCAATTTCCAGAATGGTGGAATGAAAAATCGGCTTTCATCTGCGAGCCGACGGCACATTTGATTTCGCGTCAAGAAACTTACGCTGACGGTTCTGGCTTTAGAACACGCGATTGCTTTAACGTCGTGTCCTCTGTTGACGACTGGTTCTGTCCAGTGCAAGTTGATGTTGGCCCTGATGGCGCATTGTGGGTAGCTGACTTTTCACAATTTATTATCTTGCATAATTTGCCGAGTAATCCCGAGCGCGGCTTACCCGAAATAGATTTTGATGCAGGTAACGCACACTTAAACCCATTGCGTGACCATTCGCATGGTCGAATATTTAGAATTGTGCGCGACGGGGCAACAGCGCAACCCGAGTTTGATTTAGGTGGCGCAAATGCCGACGAAGTGTTGCCTGCGCTTTACTCAACAAATAAATTCTGGCGTGTTACCGCACGTCGCTTGTTGGTCGAGCAAGAAATGTTCGGTGCATCCGGAATTCTACACACGACGGTGCGCAAGTATTTGAGTAAGGGTGCAACTGGCGAACTTGCTGGTCAAGAAGCCTTGCGTGTATTGCATGGTTTTGATTCCTACAACGATTCGTATGGCACCGGATTTGATACTGTAAACCAAATCTTTGCTTCACAACAACAAGCATTCGGCGTCGTCGCTCTAGATATGATGCCACGCAATACCAAGTTTTCACAATTGTTGTCAGATAGCGATTTGATTTTCAGTGACGATAAAAACATGCAACGTCACGCACTATTAGCCGCTGCAGAAATGCAGCCGTCCTATGCTATCGCTGAAGACTTATTGATTGCGGCGAAAGGCTTAGATCGAGAAGACGCTTGGTTGCCAGCCGCGCTAAAGATAGCCATTAAAACACATAGTGATCAGTTTTCCGAGTTAGCAGCAGCAGAGGCCGAAGGCGCAACGGAGATTGCGCTTCAACCTCAACGCTTGTTTACTGAGTCATTCACTCCGGAAACTTACAGTGGAACAGGCGAATTCACGCGCGATGGCGAAGTGTTGATTATCGAGTCAGAAGATGGCGCGGATTGTGCTTATCAGGTATCGGTGCCGGTCATTGGCGGTTACCAGTACCGTTATCAAGGTTGGGTGAAAACTGAAAAGCTAAGTCATGAAGGCGACACTCACGGCGCGTTGCTTAATATCCATCCCAAGCACATCGTTTCAGAATATGTTGTTGAAGATAGCGATTGGACACTCGTCACCGTAGATTTTGAAACCGCTGTCGACCAGCTCACCGTAACTCTTAATTGCCTTTACGGTGGATGGGGCCAGTCAACCGGCACTGCCTATTACAAAGATTTGTCTTTGACCGCAGTCGCGCCGGCGAATAGTCTGTCGGCATATCTAAAGTATGCGCAGCAACAGCCACCGCAAAACTTAATTGGTGATGCTACTCGCGGTAAAGATGTTTACGAAAACAATGCGGCGAACTGCATGAGTTGTCATCCGGGAGTGGGTCCAGATCTTGCTGCTATTGGTCAGCGACTGACGGCTGCTGAAATTAAACAGGCGATTATCAACCCATCGGCTTCGCGCGCCGAGGGCTGGGAGGATAATCCGGCGGTGATGCCCCAGGCGTTGAACTTTTTGTCGGCGCAGGATGTCGCTGATTTGGTGGAGTATTTGACAGAGAATACTCACGCGCTGTGATGAAGGTGCGGTGGTGTGGGGCGATTAATCACTCTACAAAACTAAACACGCTCGCTCCACTCAAACTAGTAGGGCGGCCGCTTGTGCTTAACACCAACTGCATTTCATCGCCGACAATGCTACTCAAACCCAACTGAGCGTCGAAGTCGAGCCATCCACTATCGTGATCATACTCGGCAGTGCCCGAAGCGTAAGCGACACCAGTGGTGTCAAGGAAGCGATAAGTATGTACATAATCGAAGGGTGACAGATCAGTCAGTTCAATCACGGCAGGCAGGCCAGTCGGGTCGTTGTTCACCCATTCAATCACATGTGGGAAAGTAATGTGATATTTGTTACTGGTCAACGGCTCACTAATTTCTTGCGGCCACGCGGCCAGCGCCCACAGAGCATCAAAGTCCACTTGCGCTGCCGCAGAAAAATGTTCAAGTGGCGGCTCAGTGACCATGCCATGCCGAACACCAAAGTGAATGTGATCTACTTCAGGTACAGCAAGGTGTTGTCCAGTTACAACAGTCGAGCCTAAAACTAGCGCCGCGTCGATGTCTTTAAGGTGTTCGTACTGCAGCATTAACCCAGCACGACACTCAATCAGCAGCATGTTGGTGTCGAGCATTACAATCACGCCCGCATCCGCAGCTTTCACAGAATGGTTAGGAATCATCCAAATATCGACTCCAGGGTGACCTTCCGCATGTCCTCCACCATGCACGGCGTAAGGCCAAATGAGATTGCTTGGAGTGACGGCTGCCGAGGAATAATCTAACGGCAACTCTAGCTCAAATTCGCTGCTCGCGCCGTTACCTATAAATTTCACTGCGGGCGAAGTTGTGATTAACGACAACTCGGTATTTATTGCTGTTGGATTGAATTGATATACGATTTCAGTGACGCCAGTGCTTAAATTCAACCCTGTTACTACAACAGTAGTTTCAATCTGAGGAAGACGACGCGTCCACAGATTTTCATCGCCGGTGTTGTGAGTAATTAGAGTCGTTATGCTTCCCAGTGCTACTTGCAGGTTGTCGTAATTGCTAAACCAACTACTAAAGCGCGCATTCCAGTCCGCTAGAGTGATGCCATCGTTTAAATAACTAGTGTCAAAGATGTCTGAAGCGGATAGTGTTTCGTCCTCGACTCCGTCAGAGAATGTAGTTAATAAGCCCATAACTTCATCAAAGCTGTGGGAGTAGGCCATACCTTGCTGGCTGCCGAAGAATTCACCACCTGCTGAATAGCCTGACGAATTGATGGAAGTCCATGTGCCACTGAAAGTCTTTTCGACACCATCCCATGTAGCCCTTAGTTCGCCATCCACACCGCTAGAGGTGGTGATAATGGTGTGTTCGCCAGTAGTGCGATCGGTACTGACAGAGTCAATCATGCCGCCGCAGGCAATAAACTCACATGTGTGGAAACCAACGAATCCGCCACTGATGAAATTTCCAGCGTAGGTAACTATATTGAAGAGTAGAGTGGCGTTTACTTCGGGATAAATAGGAGAAACATCTGGGTCAACCACTTCCATGAATTGCACTTCGTAATTTGCTGTAACTCGATTGAAAGTGACATCGAGTAATGAACCATCAACTAATCCTTGGCCATCAAGCACATCGCCGCTTAGAACACCAGTAAAACTAAAGTCACCGATACTGCCGCCACCGTCCTCACCGCTGAAGTAGAGGGTTACATTTGAACCGCTAACTGTGCCACCAGTAATTGAGATAGTCGGCTCGGCGGGTAATATGCCAATGAGCTCGCCATCGGCGCATGACTTCAGTGCAATAACGGCATCATGGCTGCCGACGGTGGCGCGCCAAGTACCGTCAATAGGGGCTGTTGATTGAAGAAAGGTCAGTAAGAGGAGGGGAAAAAGCATTAATTAAGTATAGTCTGTAAAAAAATCACCGACTGTCAAATTGAGCTAAAGGTTGAAGGTAAATCGCGATAAGTCATCATGAAGCCCTAAGATACGCGTTGACGACCGAGTCCACTGCTGAATCACAACTACCGAGTCAAGAAATGGGTGAAAATTATGAATATTAAGTGAAGATGGAAAAAAAGAGCCTATGATGCTCGCTGTCATCCTTCACCTCCTCTCACTTTCTCACGATGAATCTTGGCACACATAAAACTGACTTCAGTCACGACCCACTAGTCAACCCTCCTGGTAAAGGTGGTGCTTGGTGGAAATACGTAGCGCTTTTAGTCCTGCTCTTCGGGTTCTTAATCGCCATTAAAATGTTGTCGAAAGGTATCAGCGGTTTCGGCAGCGACTTTACTGAAGGACTACTGGCTGGCGTGAGTAATCCTTTCGCCGGATTAGCGGCGGGCATTTTGTTCACGGTGTTGGTGCAGTCGTCGTCAGTGACGACATCAACCATCGTGGCGTTAGTTGGTGCCGGTACACTTACAGTAGGCGCAGCGGTGCCAATGGTGATGGGCGCGAACATCGGCACTACCATAACTAACACTTTGGTTTCGATAGGGCACGTGCGCCGCGGCAACGAATTTCAACGGGCATTCGCTGCGGCCACGGTACACGATTTCTTTAACTTGATTGTGGTTTCAATCATGTTCGCCATCGAGATGGCAACGGGTTTTCTCGAAACATCGGCACGCTCAATAGCAAACCAGTTAGTCCTCAGCGGTGGCGGCAGTTACAAATCACCTATTAAAACTGCGGTATCATCAGGTGAAGAACTCTTTGCTTCGATCTTCGAATGGTGCGGTTTAGAAGATGGCGGCTTAGCTACCGCCAAGCTTATCTGTGGCATAATTCTGATTTTCCTTTGTCTGACCACAATCACGAGAATCATGAAAAAGGTAATCGCGCACAAAGCAGAACGCGCGATGAACTCCGCGCTGAAGAAAAGTGCCGTGTTCGCCATCGCAATTGGTGCCGTCCTCACTATGGCGGTGCAGTCGTCGAGTATCACCACTTCACTAATCGTGCCAATGTGCGGTTCAGGCATTTTGTCCATTGAAGCGGCTTTCCCAGTGATGCTTGGTGCCAACATAGGCACCACAATAACCGCTTTTCTAGCATCTCTCGCCACAGGCAAGGCAGGACTAGTTATTGCAATAGTACACGTGCTATTTAACACCATCGGCACCGTCGGTATCATGGTCATACCGCGTGCACGTCAAATACCAATCGCTCTTGCCGAAGGCTTAGCCGTCCGCGCCGTGCGTAACAAAATGTGGGTCGTCGCATACGTGTTCATCATGTTCATCATCATTCCGCTACTAGGAATACTTATCTTCTAATCATCAATCACTCAACTAACCAAGACAATGTTTGAATGGCTCTCCGCTTTACGTTCCCAACCTTCCGGGCTCGATGAAATCATGCAATACTTCGAGCAAATGCTCGAAGATGGACGTCATGTTTTCGACGCAGCTGCCAACTCACTTCTGGGGGGCACCGATCCTGCGATAATCAAAGATGATTTGTGGGCAACCGACAAACGCATCAATTCTAATGAGCGTCGCATTCGTCGCCGCTTGATTACTCACGCTGCTGTACACGGGCGTACTGAATTTCCAGTTTGTTTAGCGTTGATGTCAATTGTAAAAGATGCCGAGCGTATTGGTGACTTCGCGAAAAATATTTTTGACCTATCGTTTATGGGTGCATCAATAAACGCCGATTACAGAGAAGATTTAGTTCGAATCAAAGATTCCACCTCCCGTTTGCTAGCTAAGTCGCGAAATGTTTATGAGACCCAAGACGCAGCTGGCGCCCGCGCTTTCATCGCTGAATGCGAAGAATTGCAATCGCACTGTGAGGCGAAGCTGCGCGAGTTGTGTATGGCGACCGGCGAGAATGTGGCTACTACGGCGATGACCTATCGTTATCTCAAGCGCGTGTTGGCACATTCGATGAACATTATCACTTCGGTGGTGATGCCACTCGATCGTTTAGATTACTACGACGAAGATGAAAATGGTTGAGATTAGTCTGCCTCAACTCGTAATCGCCTTCATCCCTGTAATAGGGGTGATGGTGATTTTGCATAAATGGCAAACTGGTTTTGGTAGCGCAGGCTATGGCTTGCTACGGATGCTCGGGCAGTTACTGTTGGTCGGCTATTTTTTAACGCATATTTTCGAGTCGGATAACGCGTGGTTGGTGATGGCGGTGTTAGTGGTGATGGTCAGTGCCGCAAGTTGGATAGCGTTACGCACTTTGCCTGATAGGCGTAAACAGCTTTTGAGCGACGCGCTGCTATCGGTGGTAGTAGGTGGCGGTTTTACTTTGGTGGTGATGACACAATTCGTCCTAGAAGCCGACCCGTGGTACAACCCAAAATTGATTCTGCCGCTCGCCGGCATGATTTTCGCGAGTGCGATGAACAGCATCAGTCTTGCCGGCGAGCGCTATTACAGCGAATTAGGTAATGGCAAGAGCCATGAGCAAGCGCGGGCGTTCTCGTTTAAGGCAGCAATGATTCCGGTGGTGAATGCCTTGTTCGCCGTCGGTTTAGTCTCGTTGCCCGGCATGATGACCGGGCAGATTTTGGCGGGAGTATCGCCGTTAATCGCCGCCCGTTACCAAATTATGGTGATGTGCATGATTTTTAGTGCGTCAGGTTTAGCAAGCGCTTTGTTTTTAGCACGTCAGAAGCTATAATCCGCGTAATGGAATACTTCTTCATTGCATACCTCGCGATGCTCGTTTTTTTGTTTACAAAATTGCGTCGCCTTCAACACTCAGCACCTTTTCAGGCCGCATTTGGATTGTTAATTCTTGTGCCCCTTGCACAGGTCGCAGAAAAATTGGACTACCTTGAACCATCATACTTTGAAGCGATTACGGCATTTGCGCTAGCCCTCAGCATGTTCAACCTCGGCCGCGCGCTGTTTCAGCAGCCAGACAACAAGTAGTTAACTTACTTAGCGTCTAAGTACTTAGACGGGTCTTCCCAAAAAATCTTGGGGCAATTCGCGCAGCAGAACAGAATTTCTTTGCCCTGATACACAATCGTGTATTTAGGGTCGACGATTTTGCCAGTCACCGGGCATTCGCTTGATACAAACTCGATTACGCCCTCAGTAATTAAATCTA
>JAPYTC010000056.1 GCA_029941685.1 Planctomycetota bacterium
GTTCCTGACTTGCTAATTGGTTTGTGCATCGCGTTAATCATTCTTAATAGCGCGCGCGAAATCTTCATCAGCTCTATAGAGATTCTTATGGACCGCGGCCTCAAAGCAAAAGAATCGCGCGCCATTCTTGAAGCAGTGCATAATTTCTCACCTCGCGTCTCCGGATTCCATGATTTACGTTCACGGCGCTCGGGGGCTGATATTTTTATTGAATTACACCTCGATTTGGCGCGTGATTTGACTTTCGTCGAGGCCCACGACCTTAGCGAAGACGTAGGCGAAGCGATTAGCCGTAAGTTAACAAACGCGACAATTACCGTCCACGCCGATCCGCTGTAGATGGTAGTATGTCGCCGAAAATGAGCTCTTCCTCACCCCTTGAAATTGCCGAATTCCACGGAGACGGTATCTCCAACGAACTCTCCAAAGCTGTCCACGCTGTTGCCGACGCTTTGCCGATTGATGTTAACTTTCACGATGTCGATATGACGCTCGAGCGCCGCCGCATCGATGCCGAGGGCTCTTACAGCGACGCCGAGGCTGCGATGAATAAGTACCGCGTAGCGATGAAGTACCCGACTGTGACTGAAGATGTCAGCCCTAATAAGGTTTTACGCGAACGCTTTGATTTTTCAGTGATCCACCGCCCTGTGGCGACCATACCTGGCGTTGAAACGCGTATTCGCGGTACTGTCGATTTGCATGTGGTACGTATCGCGACTGGCGGCACCTACGACGACCCAGGCCGTCTTATTGGCAAGGATGCGGCAATTTCGATTCGTCTTATTGAACGTCGTCCGAGTTATCAGGCTTCGATGTTTGCTTTTCGGCTGGCAGAAAAAATTGGTTCCGATGTAACAAGTGCCTCAAAGCGCACTATTCAAAAACACACCGACGGTTTGTTTGAAGAAGTCGCTGCTGAGGTTGCGCAACAATTCCCTAATGTCAAACATCAGAGTGAATTATTCGATGCGTTACTAGCGAAACTTATTATGAACCCCGAGGGCTACAATGTAATTGTTACACCTAACGAATACGGCGATTTCTTGTCCGACGCTGCATGTGGCATGATCGGCTCAATCGGCCTCGGTGCCAGCGCATCATACTCTTTCGACAACGACGGCAATATTGTACTAGCAATGTTCGACCCGGCTGGTGGTACTGCCCCAGACATCGCCGGCCAAGGTTTATGTAATCCGTCAGCAGCATTATGGGCTTTTAGTATGTTACTAAAGCATGTTGGCCAGTCCAAACTTGGCGACAAGCTCAACGCCGCAGTACGCGACACGATTTCGTCCGGAAACAGAACCGGAGATCTCGGTGGCAGCTTAAATACCGAGCAGTTTACTGAAGCGGTCATCGCCAAAATGGAGTAAGCTTTGTCCATGCTTAACATTGGCTTCGACATTCGCCCTGCCCTGTTCGACTACGCTGGTATTGGCCGCTATGTCCGGGAATTAGCTACCGCAATTACACAGCTTCCCGAAGAAGAAGCTGTGTTTTTGCAAATGTTCGCTCCATCGTGGCGCGGTGGACGACACATTCCTCCAGGATTGGTAGCAGATCGCCACAAAATGAATTTTGGGTGGTTGCCTGGTCGTCTAATGGATCACTTACACAAATTACCCGGTCTCGATGCCGGTCGCATGCCCGCTAAAGTCGATGCCTTTCATTACACCGACTACAACTACCCTTCGGTAAGAAGTGCTGGCCGCTTAATGACTTTGCACGACGCAGCGTTCGTGACCGAGCCAAAATTCCATGGTTGGGATACTTCGATATTGCTCGACCGCGTTCGCAAAAGCATTCAAAACTCTCATGAGGTCTTAGTCGTCTCCAAGCCAGGCATTCGTGACGCCGAACTGCTCGGTGCTAAACGTGATGACATCCATGTAATTCCACATGGCGTCAGCCCGTTTTTCAAGCCCGCTGAACAACCTTGCACCACTGAAGGCTACATGCTTACTGTTGCTACGCTCGAGCCCCGTAAAAACTATCGGCGAACATTAAGGGCTCTCGAGCAATGTTGGGATAGCGACCTCGCACCCGATTGGGTTATTGTGGGTCGTCCCGGATGGGGATACGAAAAGTTTGTGAACGAAATGAAAAGCTCGCGACACTCGCACCGAATTAAATGGGTGCAGCACTTGTCTGACACAGAATTGTTGCGTTATTACCAAGACGCGCTGGCTTTACTATTTCCTTCGTTAAACGAAGGCTTTGGTTTAGTCGTCCTCGAGGCAATGGCTTGCGGTACTCCAGCCATTATCGGCGATAACACCGCCCCAGCATGGGTCGCGGGTAATTCAGGATTACGTGTCGACGCTACAGAAGTAGATTCAATCGCTGCAGGTATCGAACGTATAGTTAGCGAAAAAACTTGGCGGTGTCAAGCTTCAGCTGTGGGTGTGCAGCGCGCTGCGACCTTCACCTGGAAAGCAACAGCCACTAAAACAGTCGAGGCGTATCGACGCGTGAGCCAGATATATCAAGCCGAAAACAGTTAGGTATTCTAAAAAACTTCGCCGGCTTTGCGTACCAAATAAATAACGCCAAGCATTACACCAACACCTAGCGCAAAAGCTAAGGCGCGAACGACAAACGGTTGTTGGCTTAAGTCACCAAGTCCACCGCTTTGTTCTTCAATAATATCACGACGCTGACGAGCACGTTCGCTACGTTCAGCACTATGGTCTTCGTTAGTGGCAGACGATTCATCAACGACTTCAAAACTCACCTCGCCAAAAGAGACTATCGAGCCCGCACGCAAACGAATGATGTGTTGCTTGCGACCGTCAATAAAACAACCGTTCGATGATTGCTGATCGGTTAACAAGAAAGCATCGTTGTGCCACTCAACTTTAGCGTGTACCCGCGACACGGAGGCATCGGCGAGCACATGGCCGCACGACGAATGGCGTCCGAATGTGAGGCCATCGCTAAGCTGAACGGTCTCATCAGTGGAAGTGTTACGTAACTGCATTGCCATACTTTAGCAACGCTAAGATGGTTTCGAAAAACATGACAACGCCTCCTGCTTTGATTCTCGAAAATGTACGCCTTGCTTGGCAAGATTCGGGTGTTCCGCTGCTGAATTTTCAAGCACAGATGGGTGATAAGCTATTGGTGCTTGGCGAGAACGGTTGCGGTAAAACCACATTGGCTGAAACGATTTGCGGGTACTTGATGGCAGTCAGTGGCAACTTAGGACGCAGCACTCGCCTCGGTTATGTTGCGCAACAACCTAAACTTCCATTGCTGACTTCGGTAGAAAGCTATTTTGAGCAACTCGTCGCGCTCAGCCCCGGTGATATCGTTAACGATATGCAGCTCTGCATGAGTTTTTTCGATTTGTCACAGCATGCCAACCGAAAAATTGGTGACCTAAGTCGTGGTTGGCAACAACGCATCAATCTTGCACAGGCTTGGCTTGGCGATCCGCAGTTGATTATTCTTGACGAACCACAAACCGCCCTCGACACCGACGGCATGACTAGTTTGCGCAAGGTGATCGCAAGCAGTAGCGCTACGATATTAATTTTTTCTCCACCGCAAACCGGTTGCGAGTCATTAATTGACACTCACATTCATTACGGCGACTTATGTTAAAATTAAGTTCCGCAATCTTCCGACAACTACTGTCATGGCCTATCATTCTATGCGCCACACTGTGGTTGGCGTTGGCTTATAACCTCAGCTTCGATGAACACCTCGGCGCCGCATCCCTCGGTGCATTTTTAAGTTATTCGGTATTAGCCTTAAGCGCATTGATTGTGCGTTTCGGTTACGTGCTTCAGCAGCGACGCCAACAAGGATGGCTGCGTCAGGATTTACTAAGACGCACCACAGCACTAGCTGCTGTTTCTGAATCGCTGGCGGCAGTGTTCTCGTTATTCATTTTTATTGTTTGTTCTCAAATAGTGGTTTTATGGCTTAATCCGCCACTTAACGAGCAACACGAAGCTCATCACTTAGTAATGTCGCGGGTCGCTAGCGACTCGAGTTGGACATTTACATGGGACGATAATATTCCAGAAGGCAGCAAGCTTTGTCTTACATTTGACTTCGAAAACTCGCCGGACAATGTAAAAACTAGCTCGATCAGCAATAGCATTGTCGAAGAGACGGTTACCCCCGGAAATGTTTTTTACTGGCCATTAACTGTCGACGATGTACGCAACAAAACGATCACGCTCGAATCGCCTCTCGAGCATAACCTCAGTTTGATTCGCCCGCTAGCACGCCTAGTAATCACGCGTCCGCCCATTAGCGCCCTTCCGCGATTATTGCTCAATCAGCTTTTGTTTTTCTTTACAGTAATCGGCTTGTGCTTGTTTATTTTTCGACGACTAAAAGTAAACGGCAATTTATCATCGCTAGGAGCTCTGGCGATTGCAAGTCTTACCAATCTGCGCGACGTCCAGCTAATGCCAAACGTTGGCGCTTTGGTTTCTAGCGGACTGCGCTACGAACGTACTGCATTAACCACCAACGACATTGCATTATTCACTTGGCTAGGCATCGGCCTCGCTCTTATTTACTTCAGTTGCAAAGCGCCACGGGCAGACAAAAAATGACGCGCAACCTGCCCTCTTATTTAGTAGCTGCGCTTGTAGCTTTTTGCATAGTCAGTGTGGCAAGTGGCCGCATGCGCGTGGTCGGGCAAAATGCTGTTGACAGTTTTCGTTGCTTCAATATGTACCTCGATTTTAACCTCGCCACAGTCGAAGAAGATTATTTACTGATGGCGAGCCTCGCCGCGCAAATTGAAGATATTAGTGGCGACTCTGGCGTGCGAGAATTCAGTGCCTATATCGCCGGCTATAGCACTAGCGCGGATTCCCATAATCGACCTGACCAAGACGCGCTGCATTGGGCCGAAACTGCGGTCAAATGGCTAGACTCATCGGTGGCATTACGCAATAAACCCTGGAACGGCCTGCAACTCGCAACGATGATTTATGCTGATCGTATCCTACCGAATAGCACCTCGCGTCTTGCACGTGAACAAATGCTAAACACCTACGCAGCATGGATGGCGTCTGGAGGGGGTCCTAATGGTGCTAACCCTCTGTCGGCAAAGGTATATCAAGATTATCTAGCTTGTCCGCCGCATCAGCGAGACAATTACATCCTCAGCCATTTGACGCAAATCATGGCGACCGAATAACTTACAATTACTACTGTCATCGACATCATCAGCTTTCTCGAAACCGCGCCGGGCCTATGGGCCTTTGCGTTGTTGGTTTCGTGTGGCCTAGGCGGGCCTCCATGGTCTGAAGAAATCGTTATTCTTGGCTCGGGATACTTTGTTGCGATGGGGCAGCTCAGCTTCATGGAGGCCGTGGCTTGGTGTTGGGCCGGTATTATTGCTGGCGACAGTATTATCTATCTCTTAGGGCGTTTTGTGGGCGAAAAGGTTTATTCTTGGCCGGTATTGCGGAGTCATTTCTTGCCAATCAAAAGAAAACGTTTTGAAAAGAGATTTCACGATCACGGTACTAAAGCTACCTTTATGGCGCGGTTTTTCCCAGGATTCCGCATGATCGCCTTCTTTGTAGCGGGCAATATGCGTTTTTCTTATGCCAAATTTGTAATTCTTGATTCTATTGGTGCAGCCCTAACTGTACCTATTTCCATATGGTTAGGCTCACAAGCCATCGACAAGCGTGAGTATTGGCTGAGCATTATGCACGAATTCAAATTCCCGCTGATTATTGTGGCAATTTTTGGCATTTTAGTCATTATTTACCTTGTGGGGCGTAATCGACGCGTTAAATTTCGCGATTTGCTACATCTCCGAAAACAACGCTCCGAAGACGACGCGCAACGCTAAAATCTTCGCTTCATTCTGACCACCCTCCCATAATGAGTGGTGCAGACCCTAAACACCCGACCCAATTAGTCGATGGAATCTTTAATAAGTAACCTACCCTGGATTTGCGCAGGTATCGCTCTTGTAGCAGCCTTCATCATCCAAAAGAAAGTCATGGCTGCCCCAGCAGGCAACGAAACCATGCAAAGCCTAGCTGCTGCCATTCAAGATGGCGCACGCGCTTTCCTCGTAACTGAATACAAGCTGCTTTCAATTTTCGTTGTTGTAGCTGGCGCTGGCCTCTATGTATTGCCTGAAGGCGGTGGTTTACACACCACGATTGCCTTCTTCTCTGGCGCATTTGCTTCGGCACTTGCCGGCTGGATTGGCATGCACACTGCTACTCGCGCTGCTGTACGTACCACCGAAGCCGCCCGCGAGGGTTTAGCGGGTGCTCTACGTGTGGCTTTCAATTCAGGTACCGTGATGGGCATGACCGTTGTTGGCCTCGGTGTACTAGGTATCGCCGTGTTCTTCATTGGTCTTAATTACAATCTGCAAGAAGTTCTTGGTTTTAGCTTTGGTGCTTCAGCAATTGCTTTGTTCGCTCGCGTAGGCGGCGGCATCTTCACTAAGGCCGCCGACGTAGGCGCCGACCTTGTAGGCAAAGTTGAAGCAGGCATCCCTGAAGACGACATCCGTAACCCTGCCACTATTGCCGACAACGTTGGTGACAATGTGGGCGACGTTGCCGGCATGGGCGCTGACTTGTTTGAATCTTTCGTGGGTTCAATCATCGCGACAATGATTCTTGGTGCAGCCTTAGGCGCAGAAGGAATTGCAGTCATTGATCAACCCCTTGTTGTTCTGCCGCTATCGATTGCTGCTGTTGGCATCATCGCTTCAATCATCGGCACTTTCTTCGTTTCAACAAACGACGAAAGCAAAATTCATACCGCTTTGTTTAATGGCTTGATTGTCGCTTCAATCATTCTGCTCGGCTTTGCTTACTACTTAACAAACATGACTGGCTTCGATTTCGGCACAGATTTCAGCGGCATGGATTTGTTCTACTGCATCGCAATTGGCCTTGCCTCAGGCGTTGCTATCGGAAAAATCACCGAGTACTACACCGCAATGGAATGCACACCGGTACAAACTATTGCTGAGCAAGCAAAGACTGGGGAAGCTACAACGATTATTTCTGGCCTTGCAGTAGGCATGAAGTCCACTGCTCTGCCTGTAATCGTAATCTGCATCACTATTGCTGTCTCATTTGGCTTTTGTGGCACTTACGGCATCGCTCTTGCAGCGGTTGGCATGCTTTCTACTTTGGGTATTTCACTCGGCGTAGACGCTTACGGCCCTGTTGCTGACAACGCGGGCGGCATGGCTGAAATGGCTGGCCTACCACCAGAAGTTCGCGAGCGCACCGACGCTCTTGATGCTGTGGGTAACACTACTGCGGCAATCGGCAAAGGTTTCGCAATTGGTTCTGCTGCGCTAACTGCTCTAGCATTCTTCTCCGCCTACGCTGCTGGTGTAGGCGACGTTGATTTAGGCATTGACAATCCAGAGGTGGTTATCGGCATGTTCATCGGCGCAATGTTGCCGTTCTTGTTTGCTGCTATGACCATGGAAGCTGTGGGTAAAGCAGCGTTCGCAATGATTGACGAAGTTCGTCGTCAGTTCCGCGAAATTCCAGGCATCATGGAATACAAAGGCGAAAAAGACGCCCCTAACCGTCCTGACTACGATGCTTGTGTTTCGATCTCTACGAAGAGTGCAATGCAACAAATGGTTATGCCAGGCGTGCTAGCGATTGCTGCTCCTATTCTTGTGGGTATGTTCGGCGGAGTAGTCATGCTCGGCGGTCTACTCGCTGGTTCACTTGCTGCTGGTGTGATGATGGCTATCTTCATGTCAAACGCGGGTGGTGCATGGGACAACGCGAAAAAGCTAATCGAAACTGGCGAACACGGCGGCAAGGGCTCTGATGCTCACAAAGCTGCGGTTGTTGGCGATACAGTTGGCGACCCATTCAAAGACACCTCTGGCCCAGCGCTTAACATTTTGCTTAAGCTAATGTCTGTAGTGTCAGTACTACTGTTGCCTTTCTTCCTCGAGTTCAACAAGTAAGTGTAATCGGTTGAAGCCAACCACCACTAAAGAAAATGCTCGCGCGCTAGCTTTACAGCTGGCGCACGAAGCTTTTCGTTTAAAGGGCGATAACATTCGCGCTTTAGACGTAAGTGACTTTTTATATATCACCGACTATTTTATTATTGTTACTGCGCAATCTATGCGCCAAACAAAGGCACTCGCCGAGGCTTTACAAACTACTGCCAAAGAAATCACCGGCAACAAAGGCGTAGTCGAAGGCAAGGCGTCTTCAAGCTGGCTGCTGGCCGACTTCGGCTCAGTGGTGGTACATGTGCTAACTGAAGAATCTCGCGAGTTCTATGACTTAGATGTCTTATGGGACGACGCCGAAGAGCTCGAGTTGCCCGACGCCGAGTAGATTTTTATATTCTTAAATTCTACTGGGTCGTTATGTCCGGCGAATCCAAATGCGCCTGTAGAAAGAGTACGACCAGGATGATCCTGTCCATCGATACTTTGTTCAATTGCAGATAAGTCGCAGTTCAGAATTACTGTGCCATTCAATTCGACTTCTATGCGGGATCCGTACACCCTAACTTCTTGGAAATTCCATTCGCCGACAGCACGCTGGTAGCCGCGGTGTGCCGGAACCATTCCATAAGCTGAACCATGGAATTGGTAATCCTTAAGGTCTTCATACTTCTCCGCCGAGTTGTCAAGGACCTGTAGTTCACACATCCCGTCATAAGCGGGATTACCAACGCGTGGGTATCTAATCGCCAACCCGTTGTTACCAGCTGCTGGTAATTTATACTCGAACCGCACAGAGAAATCTGAATAGTCTTTGTCGGTGTAAATGGTTCCGCCACTGCCTTGGCGACATCGCAGAGCACCATCGACAATTTGGTACTGGTCGACAGGCCCGCTCCAACCACTAAAGTCCTTGCCGTTAAAAATAGACGTGTAATCATCGTCGCCTACCGCTGCTAATATTTCGTTGGCTTCGGTTGAATTGATTTCATGAATTCGAATATTGCGCCAGCAAATTTCTCCGCCATGTGTTTGCAATTGAATGGGGCCCTTCCTCGCGAGTGGACGGCTGCGGTCCCAATAGTTTTCTAATGGCACATGGTCAACAACTAGCTGATCATTCAGCCATACCGATACTCGCTCACCAATCATCCGCATGCGGAGATGATTCCATTCACCGAACGGCTTGTCCATCAACTTCTCTGGACGATTCGAATACTTTTGGTTATTCCACAACCCACCAGAGCCGTAATTCGCGCCGATTCCCCATTTACCCCCCTCTTCGGTGGTATCCCATATTTGCACTTGAGGGCAACCGCGAAGATAAACACCGGAATCTGCACCGGCGACTGTTTTGTATTCTAAATGTAGATCAAAATCTGCATACTCGACAGTAGTAGTCAAAAACTCTCCGCCGCCATCATTCACTATGACACCATCGGAAATAGTCCAATGCGCAGCACCGTCATCCCATCCTTGCCATCCACTAAAATCGTGGCCGTTAAAGATTGGCGAAAAAGTATCTTGAGCGGCAGAGTGATTGAGGGGCCCTGCGCAACTACTTAATAATAAAGTAAGTATGCCGATGTGTTTCATGGTGTCCTTCAGATTTCTTATTGAATTTCTCGCATTGTGCTATCGAGGCAGTGCAGTAGGAATTTGGCGTCGTTTTTTTGAAAAACTAATGGTGGTTTTATTTTTATTACATCATGTAATGGGCCATCAACGGAAAGCAGAACTCCACGTTTACGCATTGCTTCTACAATTCCTGAAGCTAATGCAGGATGCGGCTCTTTCTCACGGCTTTCTTTTACGCAAACCAGTCCAAGGTATAGCCCTAGTCCGCGTGCGTCGCCAAACGAAGGGTATTTCTTTTGT
>JAPYTC010000057.1 GCA_029941685.1 Planctomycetota bacterium
TAGCCTTTCTTATTGTTTTAGGCCCGAGCGTGTTTTTGGCAGCAGGTATATCTTGGTTGTTTGTGCGCAAGCGACCAAGTTACGCATTTTGGATAGGGGTCATCATTGGTAGTGGACCTTCTTTAATTAGTTTGTTGCTGTGTGTAGTGGTGCTTAAAATAAAGTTGCCATCACCTAGCACCAGGGCGGCGCATTTTATTAATTTCAGCGGAGCTTCGACCGTTGCTTTATTAGTGTTGGGTGTTGACAAGGTACATATAAACGATTACTGGGATGACTGCCAATATTCTGAAATCCCCTCTGTTGTAGGCACTACAACTATCGCAGCCGATTCGCCGAACGTCATCCTTATTTCTATTGATAGTTGGCGCGCAGACACTTTGCTGAAGTACGCGGAGCAGTTACCGAATCTTACAGCCTTGAGGGAGAAGTCAATGTGGTCTAATTCTGCGCTTGCAGTCTCACCATCTGCGGTACCAAGTCATTTAGCAATTTTGACGGGCGACGATCCGTTAAAAAATGGTATGCGCAAAGACGACGGCTCATACCGGCCTAATTCCAAAATTAACACACCTAGTGTTTTTAGACTCTTTCACGATGCCGGATTCCAAACCATTTCTTTAGTCTGGGATACTATTAAATTTGACAAATCAGGAGTTGCTGACGGAATCGATGTTTATGAAAATTATGCACAAGATCACCCACGATTAAGGTTGTTAAGGCAGCATTTGATGCCTGGATGGATAAAGTTGCTTCCGAAAAAACGTGCCGAGTCCATAGCATTACAAATATTCGGAAGGCGCACTATTGATTTTAATGGTGACATTAAGGGATTGGTGATAGGCAATACTCCGGGTAAGTTAAGCTTACAGCGCTCACTCGGCTACTTGAGAAAGCTAGAAATTAGTTCTCGGCCTTATTTTATGTTTTTACATTTCGTTGATTTGCATCAGCCTTATCGAGCTGATTCGAGTGTGAGTGGGTTAATGACAGGTGAATTGATGTGGCCCGAAGCTTACACTGACATAGCGCCAGACAGCCGCAGCATATCTGAGGTAATCAGTCGTGATTTAGAGTTGGGGTTGCCACATGCCCAGGACGCTGCCGATTACCTGAAGCACGTGTACCTTGAAGAGCTGATATATATCGATCGCTGTATTCAAGAAATTGTAGCGCAGGTACACAAATTGAGCCGCCCAACTTATTTTATGCTTTGCTCTGATCATGGCGAACATTTTGGTGAGCACATGCAGATGGCTCACGCAAATTCGTTGTACAAAGAAACTCTTCGAGTGCCATTGATGATTAGTGGGCCGTCAATCACTCACGGTCGGCTTGAAAATGTTGGCATCGTTGACGTGCTGCCTACGCTTACCAGTCTCGCTGGGATTCAGGCGCCTAGCGATATTTCAGGCTCTAGTGTGTTTGGTAAACGTATTTCAAAGGCCCGCTTGTCTACCAGTAAAAGCGAGTTTGCCGTTTTTTACGGCAACTGGAAATTAGTAGTAAATTACGCTGGCAATTTAAAAGAACCTCGCGACTGGCAAGTGCAAAGGCTCTGTGATTTAGGTGAAGATCATGGAGAGCTCTTAGATCTGTCGGGCGAAAACGACGAAATAGTGGATGAAATGCTGCAGATTGCTCTCACACTTTTGCCTTGACCATGGCATGCGATATTATGATTTAAACGATACAGGTTGGTACATGAAGGCTGAGAGTCGCAACAAATACGGGCCCAGTCCAAAAGAACTGTGCCCGTATGATTTAGTTTAGTTAACTATAAAGACTAAACGCCTGCACTCTCGCAACTCGGAGCACCCGCTGCAGTAAAACGCGCATCGCGTTCAGCGACAAACTTATTGATACCGGCAAGCAAGCTCTCAGCGTCAATCCTGGCTTCTGCAATGACTTCTTCTCCAGAACCGCCTGTACGCCAGCGATTGTCCCAATCGGAGCCCATTGCATACTTGTAAGAAGTCTGGTGTGCCGTCCAGAGCCACATCATTTGACGTGCGCCGTTAGTGATAAATGTCGAGTTAAACCAATCAGCATCGGAGGCGATTGACTTTTGGTAATCTTCATCTTGTAACATAAACAGCTCGTGCGAAACCGCCGCTACCAACTTTACGTTGGGGCCATCGCCATCAAAAGCGCCTGCCTTGAGTAGCTTGATTACTTCGGAAGTCGAAGAGGTGCCGCGTACAAATACACAACCATCTTGCGGACGGCTCGCATCGTAATCGCGAATCAAGTAAGCGCCTTTAGCCGCATCCATGTAACTTGCCATGCCCAATGCCTCGCGGTCGGGCACTTCAACATTCGGACGCGTTGTGTGCAACGCGATAATCGGTGTATCGCATGCCATCGCTGCTGCCATCACCGGGCCAACTTCGTTCGGCTCGTAAGGATGCACATCGGTCACTTGCCCGCGCGGGAAGAACTGCGTAATACCCGGTGAGAAAATACCAAAGTGCGTACGACTATCTTCGGCCGTTTCAGGTCCGGAGTGACCGACAACCCAAATCGCCTTGCCCATTTTGTTTGGCGTATCTTGCGCCAACTGCGAGAACAAACGCATCGGACCGTACTTGAGGTAGGAGAACGAACCGTAAGTCGAACATGCCCCCCAGAAACCGACGTATGTGTTTTCAGGGTCATCAGACATGTTTGTCGAAGCCAAGCCACAAATTAAACCAGCATTGCCGAATTCGGTGATTGTAGTCGGTAGCAATGAGCCATCAACATTAGATTCGCGGTCGTACCAACCGTAACCCTTAGTGTCGCCCCAATCTTTCATGAAGCCATCAATGTTAGTTGAACCCGCCAGGTCGGCAGAAGCTGCAATCACTAACGGGCGGCCATATTTTTCGCGTCCCACTGCATTTATGTATGCGCCAACCTTCGCCAAGCCTTTACGGTTTGGCTGATTCTCGCCAGGCGCAAAGAACATTTCGGGCGGCAACTGTGCCGGGTCGATTAAGGCCGGGTCGTTCCTCGCATCGTTCGCGTTTAACTTAAAACCATCGAGCTCGGAAATCGTCGGCACGCTATCGCCCAACTCAACCAAACGGTTGGCTAAGTATTCACAGAATGTGTTATCGTCAAGTAACGACATTACCTCTTGCAGGTTAACCGCAGTTTGCGCTTTGAAGTCTTCAGCAGAATCAGGCTTGGCCTGACCGAATCCAGTAAATTCGACGCCATATTTATCACTGAAGAACTTTTTAGTCGCCCAAAAAATTTCAGAGTTCGGCTTGTGAGCTGCGCCGTGTGAAGCATAACCTTCAACACCATAACCACGACCTTTCACTGTCTTGAACCAAGTACAACGCGGCTGATTGCCATCAGCAAAAACGTTTTCTAACAAAGCCGCGGTGACTTCAGCGTAGTCAGTGCCATCTTTAACACCGCGCGTGCGCCATCCGTATGACTCAAACCATCCTTGAGGTTCTCCATATACCATCGACGAATATGGACGAGGATCGATACCGTTGTCGTTCCAGTCGAGCAAGTAATTGAAGTTGCCCAGGCCTAAACCCCAAGCGGTGTGCTTAGTCTCGTGATGGCAACCGGCAGTGTGTCCGCCTTCGCCTTCCATTGCAAATACGCGTACCTCGTCGGCGCCGGCATGTTTAAGCGCTAAAGCCATGCCCGCCGCAGTCGGTGCGCCGTGACCTGATGGGCCAGTGTTCGTTGCGAAGATCATTGACTTGCCTTCGGCTTCGGCGTGACCCGCAATACCACCTCGATAACGAAAGGTTAATAGATCTTCCCAGGTAAGCGTGCGTTCGGCACCACCGTAAATGGCATACTTTTGGTCGCCAGTTTTATTCAACATGCGACGCATCGCCTCGTGGTAAACAGCGAGCATGCTATAAATCAACGGTGTGCAGTGGCCGGCAACTAAAACAAAACGATCGCTCAACCCTTTGTCAGGGCGGCGAATATCCCAACGCATCGTGCCCGACAAAGTAAGCGAAATCATCTGCTGTACTTTCGAGCGTGAGCCACCAGGGTGCCCTGATTGGCGAAAGTTAAGCATTAAGTCAATGCATTGATCAGTCATGTCACCAGCTTTTTCCCAGAAAGGGAAAGCCGACTTTAAAGAATAAAAATCTGGGGCGGTACGGGCCATTTAGTTATTAGGTTTTAGAGGAGGGATGCCAACGCCATAACGCTCGAACCCATGTTCGGCGAGGCGCTTGCTAGACAAAGCGTTGCGGCCATCAAGCACCAACTTACGCTTCATTAAACTTGCCATTTTTTCGAAATCAGGATTTCGGTAATCATTCCATTCGGTGGCTAATATCAAAACATCAGCACCGTCAATGGCTTGGTATTGGTCAGTCATGTAATTAACATCGTCGCCAATAATTTCACGTGCATTATCAATCGCTTCGGGGTCGCATGCGTTTACGGTTGCGCCGCGTTCGGTTAGGCCAGCGCACAACGTTATCGCCGGCGCTTCGCGCATGTCGTCGGTCTTGGGCTTGAATGCCAAACCCCACAACGCGACTTTTACCTTGCTTAAGTCTTCGCCGAAAATGTCCGTCACTTTGCGCAGCATCAATTTTTTCATATCGGCATTCACGGCTTCAACGGCGTCGAGTATTTGAAAGTTATAGCCATACTCTTGAGCAGTGTGCATAATCGCTTTGACGTCTTTCGGGAAACAAGAGCCGCCGTAACCAATGCCAGAATAAAGGAATGGTTGGCCGATACGCGAATCAGTGCCCACGCCTTTGCGCACCATTGCAACATTGGCGCCGGCCGCGTCACAGATGCACGCGATTTCGTTCATGAAAGAAATGCGCGTGGCCAACATTGCGTTTGACGCATACTTAGTCATTTCGGCTGACAGAGGATCCATGTGAATGATCGGCGCGCCGTTACGGGTGAACGGCTTGTAGAGCTCGTTCATCAGTTCGAAGTCTTCTTCGCTTTCGGCGCCAATTACCACGCGATCTGGACGCAAAAAATCGTCGATGGCCGCGCCTTCTTTTAAGAATTCAGGATTAGAGCAAACTGACATTTTGTGTTTTGTCTGCGCTTGTGCGAATTCTTTTACTTTGGCCGCAGTGCCAACAGGTACCGTTGACTTATCGACAATTAATTTCGGGCCGTTAGCTACAGCGCCGATCGATTCGGCGACTTTAAACACCGCGGTCAAGTCGGCTGCGCCATCGGCACCCGAAGGAGTGCCCACTGCGATGAAGACCACGCGCGCTTCGCCAACAGCAGTCTTTAAATCGGTGGTGAACTGCAGGCGGCCGTTTTTGACATTCGACAATACCAACTCAGATAAGCCAGGCTCGAATATTGGAATTTCACCGCGTAGCAAGCCAGCGATTTTAGCTTCATCAATGTCAACACAGGTAACATGGCTACCCATCTCGGCAAAACAAGTGCCGGCAACTAAGCCAACGTATCCAGTTCCTATTACAGCTATTTTCATGATTATCAAGCGGGGGCTTAGTCTTCGGTATAACCGAGTTCAGAAAGCAAGTTGGTCATTTCGCCAGTTTCAGAGACAAGACCTGGGCGGGGGCCGCGTTGTCTCGCAACTTTCTGTATAAATTCTATCGTCTCGCGCGCAAAAGGCACATCAGAATTCGGCTGAACCACCTGCGGATTATTCTCTAGCGGGTCGTCGTTGAGGTTAAGTAGTGTCAAAGTGCGATTAAACGAATCAAGGATGCCCTTCATATTGCCATTGCGGTAGCCGCGAAACTCAATTTTCTTGGTTGGTCGCAGTAAATCCATGGTGACCTTGTAATTTGCGTCTTCGCCTTCCCATAGTGGACGCATCGATTGTCCGCTACGCTTGTGAAATGGTGAAAGATTCGACAAGTCGAGCAGCGTCGGTGACAGATCACAAATCGAAACGCTGCCATCGACTGTTTGTCCGCCCTCAATTAAACCCGGTGCGCGAATCATCATCGGCACGCGCATTACCTCGTCGTATAAAGTTAAATGATGGCCGCGTTGGTCGTGCTCTAGAAACGCATCGCCGTGATCGGATACAATCGCAATAATCACATCGTTTTCAATACCCCATTCAGTTAGCTTGTCAAAAAAGCGCGCGAGCTGATCGTCGGTGTAACGAATCTCGGCTTCGTATAGTGCTTTTAAATGCTTCGCCTGGTCGGCGTCTATTTCAATATCGAAATTCACCAATTCGGTGCCATCAACTTCACCAGCAAAATCAGGATGAAACATGTCGACGTATTTTTGCGGGGCAGCATAATCGTAATGCGGATCCCAGAAGTGCATGAATAAGAAAAACGGTTCGGTGTAATGGTCGTCGTCTTCTAGCCACTTAAGTGCGCGGTCGATGACTTGGCCGCCGGTTTCAGCATCGGAGTGTGACTTGTGATGAATAACTAGTACTTCAGGGCCTTTGCCGGACGCGGCTAGATGTTGTGCCGCGTCAACTGTGCCTAAGTAATTAGCGCCAGGAGCATAAACATCGAAGCCACGGTGAAACCCCCAAACCGGATGGAGAAACGGTGCCGAAAAGAAGCCGGCGGTGGCGTATTCGGCGTTTTGGTACTTATTAGAAATCAGATTGATTTTCTCATTCAGCGAAAACTTACGCGAGCGCACGCCATGCTCGATAGGGTGCATACCCGTTAAAATCGACATGTGGCTGGGCAGCGTCCATGGTGAGGCGGCCATGGTATTGTTGAACATCACGCCCTCAGTAGCGATTTTGTTTAAAAACGGGGTGGTTTGCGCGCTACCACCAAATGTAGGCTGATGGCCGTAAGGTGTTGTAAAATCAGCTCTTAGAGAGTCGATTGAAATCAGAATCACCGGCTTTCTATCACCGAATTCTGGTTTGTGGGCACAGGCCCCCGAAAGGCCTATTAAGGAAAGTAGCAGTGCAGCGCGCGACATGCGGCTTATTCTACATTATCACCCGGAAAAAGTTAGTAGTCTTCGAGTTCGATAAATTCACACCTTGAAACAAAAGCTTATCGCGGAAGCTTGCCGGCACACCACCAGTCGGTACTTTGAATGCGCCGTTTTGATCAGCGGTAGCCGTGCCGAGGTAATGCAAAGTGCCACCGATATTAAGTTGAGTACCAGCACCGGGTAATCCTGCCGGAATAGTGGCGGGTGGTGCAGTGAGATCAGTGGTGAAATACACAGCGACTTGTTCATTAGCATTTGCTCCGCTGCCTTTGACTTTGAAGCGACCGAGTGGCGTGTTGCCGGTAGTGCCGGATTGCCATAAGGCAAAT
Source organism: Planctomycetota bacterium (assembly GCA_029941685.1). Taxonomy (GTDB): domain Bacteria; phylum Planctomycetota; class UBA1135; order UBA1135; family UBA1135; genus JAPKEZ01. The sequence goes on from JAPYTC010000057.1 coordinate 7,248, forward strand.
GGAGGAGTGGGTCCTTCGATGAATTCGATGCCGATATTTGCAACAAAGGGAATGCGGTGTTCATTGATTGGTGAAAACGCACCGGTTTCAGGATCGATAATGGCTAGAAAAGGAAAGTCGGTCCATCCGTTTGGAAGGATCCTAATAAGTAGGGCATAAAATACACCGCTATCACTAATGCAAAGCCCTGAAACTACTAAGTGGCTGGCGTCAAGCGGTGAAACGTGTTTTAGAGTAGGGTTTAGGTAATTAAAGTCGGCAGTGTTTGGATTTATTTCGACGATGCCGCCGGGCGCAAGATAGGAATATAATTTTCCGTCATGATAGTCTAGTGCTGAAAACTCGGAGTCAGCGTCAAGTGTTGTTGATAGAGTGCCTACTAGGGTCGGGTTGTTATCCTGCCCTCCTAGCTGAGAGTCCACTTTATAAAGGTAGGCACTGTTTTCGTAATATGCACGGTAGTTCTCGCGACATTTGAGTACGTAAAGCTGATCATTGTCGTCGAAGGCTAATCCACGCGAAAAGAAGTTTTCGAAGTCTCCAAGGTGAAAAGTTGAATGGGCGATGTAGTCGTTGAGTATAGGGTCGTACCTCCTTAGCCCAACATAGTAGTAATTAAGGTGCTGCGCAAAGAAATCTCCGGAGCTATTAATGGCAGAGTAGCCACTTGAGGGCGAATATGAATTTGCTGAATAAAGTGCAAGAGTAACAGAATTTTGGGTTAGGTTAAACTCAATCATCCCATTTGGGTCGCCATTAACAGGCGTGTAATTGCCAATTATCTGCTGCGCATTTGCTGCAGAGGCAAGCGCGATGGTCGAGATCAATGCAAAAAGTGTTTTCATGACAATAAAATCCTACCACAGAAATGCGTAATATGTCAATATGATTCTCAATTCAATCCTGTTCTTCTGCGCCCAATCTATAGCTTTAGGCACTCCTGCGCCTCTTCCCGTCACTTCGACAAACCCTGCTTATAAAGCGGATCATGCTACCGTCGCCATAAACAACAGTAATGATGTGCTTGTAGCTTACCATGCGAATACTGGGGTAAGCGGCGTAAAGCAAGTTGAGATCGCACATTACAAACTAAATCCTACTACAAGTGCTTTAATATATTCTGAGTCGGTTGTTGTAGGTAGCGCAAGTTACGATCCTCTTGGAAACGGTGGCGCAATAAAGTGCGAGCGACCCGACGTGATCGCAGTGGGCGATATGTTTTTTGTGGTTTGGACTAGAATCAATGACAAGGTAAAAGAGCAGGCAGTCCTCGAATGCGCTTGGGTTAAATACGACACGACAAATGGACTGGAAGTGTTCAATGGTACTACTACAGCAGGCTTAGGTTATGCGCTAGATTCGCACAGCCCTTCAAGCAGTTTTCATGTAAAAGAGTGTGCCGGTGTTCCAGATGCATTCGTGGTAGCCGACACCGGAAATGAATTGCGTGCTGGTGTGGTTTACCCGCATCAAGCGAAGACGAGCGGCACCCTTGGACCATCAGATATGGTTCGCCGCTTCGACATCCGAATCGTACTCTCTAAATTTGACAATACTGCCGACATGCTCACGTCATCAATAATGAGTACTGTAGTAAGTGATGTTCATTTCGATGGCACGACCGGAGGTGCTGCCGGCCTTGTCCTCCCCGACGCTGTTCGTGGAAATGCCCCAGATGAATTCTGGCTCACCTATGAGTCTCAAATAGAATCATCCTCTACCAAGCAAGGTAAAGTGAGGCTGTCCTATGTAAAAAAGAATATTGTGGGTAACGCATGGGCGCCACAAGCTACTTATGTTTTTGGTGCTAACATGGCTAAAGTATTGCGTCGCCCGATGTTATCCAATCACATGGATGCACCACTCGGAGTTTCTTTGGCATTCAGCTCGCAGCCCAACTATACCTGGCAAGCTACAGCCGACGTTAATTATTCAAATTGGACATTTAATAATTCGTCACTCACTCAGCAAGTAATGACTCCTCAATTCAATAATTCTTCAGCAGATGAAAAACGGCCGTTACCGTTTCATGTTTCGGGTTATCGTCGCTGTTACTTCAACCGTGAGGATAAAATAATTTATTACAGTCAATACGACGATCAAGAAACCATAATCAGTGGTGCGCAAGCAATTGATGCTTCTCGTCCAGCAGTGGATGTTTATCGTGCTATAGCAAAAGATTACATCGCCACGACCTGGGAACAGGGCGATCCGTTACGCGTGTGGCTTTTGGTTACTGACTAACGATCTACATTATCACCCGAAAAAAGTTAGTAGTCTTCGAGTTTGTCAAATTCACACCTTGAAACAAGATCTTATTTCTAAAGCGTTCACTTACACCACCCGTAGGTAGTCGATACTGACCATCAGCATTAGCGGTAGCAGTACCAAGATAAAGCAATGTGCCACCAATATTTAATTGCGTGCCCGCACCGGGCATCCCCGTAGGAATAATCG
>JAPYTC010000058.1 GCA_029941685.1 Planctomycetota bacterium
CCGTTACCTATTATCGAGCCCTTGCCGCCGTTGCAGTCAGGCGTGGTTGCCGCCGAGAAGTTTGTTGTTCCTGAGTTGGTGGCTAAAGCGCAGTGGGTAGTGCCAGAGATTCAGCAACTGTCTGAGTTCGCTGGTGAGCTGCATTGGTTAGTGGCCGACAAGTCAAGGGTTCATGCTGGCGTGCGGATAGCGACTATCGCACTACCTGCTGACATGATTGTGTTGAATACAGCTTTGGCTTTCAAGCAACAAGTGGTAGCGGGTACCTTGCGTAAACAAAACGAATACGATGCCAGTTACGAAGCGAAAATAATGTCTTACGGCGATGACATTCGCAATACGAGCAACGCAATAGATTCCCTTGATCGCGACCTTGATGCCCAAGCGCGTGCATTAAGCGTGATGCGCTCAGAGGCAGCTAACTACATTCGCAGCTTCACTGAATTGAAACCATTCGAAAACGAGTTAGCAAATGGACAACTTCAGCGCGCCGAGCTATTCGAAAAAATGCGCACGGTACGCGAGCAGAAAGCAGCACTCGAAAATGGTGGATTAGACTTTAGTAACGACGCATCGTACTTGTCGCTGTTGGCGCATGCTGATAACTACATAGAAATCGCTTCTAAATCGTTGGCCACAATAAATGTTTACGCCCATCAATCGGGGGTCATTCAACACCTAGTACAATCGGCGCAGCAAGTTGTACGTGGCGAAAACTTGTGCTCGATTAACAACATTGATATGTCGCATTTTGTTTGTTCGATTGCCGACAGATTACACCATTCAAGTTACCGCGACGGCGATTTCTTTTTGCGCCTCGGTAATCATCGCGAGTACCTGCTTAGCATTCATTCCGAAACATGGGACCACGGAGTGTTCACTTATAAACTAAAGATGGATGTCATCCGTCACCACGAAGTATTGGATGTTTTAGACTCTAAGGTTAATTATGACATTGTCTTCAGACCACGATAAACCACTTGGTTTTAGTGCCGATGCCGGCGAGATTACGGTTGACTTCGTAAAAGGAAAACTTGACTACCGCCGTAAATTTGGTGGCGGGAAAAAACAAGCGCTGTCGAAGGCAGTTGGCTTACATAAGTCTAAGCAGTCATTACGAGTGTTTGATGCCACTGCCGGGTTAGGGCGCGACAGTTTTGTGCTGGCATGTTTAGGTGCCACGGTGCTCGGCTGCGAACGCCACCCCCAAGTGTTTGCTGCATTGCATCATGGATTGCAGCGCGCCCTTGAAGATATCGAGCTAGGCGAAGTCTTGGAGGATAGGTTGTCGTTTGTAAACGGAGATGCAATCGAGCTGTTGAGTTGCACAGCTAACGGGGTGGTATCAAATTTTAGGCCCGATGTCATTTATCTTGACCCCATGCACCCTCCACAGAAGAAGTCGGCTTTGGCGAAAAAGGACATGCGAATATTCAGAGAAATTGTGGGCAGTGACGCTGACCAGCTAGACTTGCTTGAAGCAGCCCTGAAATATCCTGTAGCTCGCGTGGTGGTGAAGCGACCAACACATGCCGCGCCATTGCGCGAAGGTGTAAGCCATTCAATAAAAGGCAAGACCACTCGCTTCGACGTTTATATGGCGCAAAGTTAAACTATAGACCTGTCATGGAAAACGACACCCTAGATTTAGATTTGCTGCAAGTTCCCGAGCCATTCGCCATCCGTGAGTGGGCTACAGAGCGTGGTATTTTGATTTTGGCGCACAGTTATCAAGACGGCTTCTTGCAAGAGGCTGCGCATTTCGTCGGGGATAGTCTCGAGTTGGCGCGCAAAGCTGCTGCAGCTAACGCAAAATCGATATGTTTCTGTGGGGTGCATTTCATGGCCGAGACGGCCAAATTGCTCAGCCCAAGCGCGCGGGTGTTTGTTCCTGACATGGACGCCGGATGTTCTTTAGCCGACTCGTGTAAAGCCGATGACCTCAAGAAGTATCAACACCATCTCACCGAAAAGTTGGGTAAGCGTCCGACGACAGTGGCGTATGTCAATTGCTCGGCGGCAGTCAAAGCGTTGTGCGACATCATTTGCACTAGCGGTAATGCACGTGAAGTTGTCGAGTCTATTCCTGAGAATCAGCCCATTCTGTTCGTGCCAGATAAGCATTTGGGTGGTTGGTTAAATGAAACTTTAGGGCGCGAGATGATCCTCTGGAACGGCGCTTGTGAAGTACATGAGTTGTTTTCAATAGAAACGCTTAATGAGATGAAGGCCCAGCATCCAGATGCAAAGGTGATGTCACATCCAGAATGTCCGAAGCCAATTCGTGATGCTTCTGATTATGTGCTCGGCACAGCAGGTATGTTGCGATTGGTGAAAGAGAGCAACAACCAAACCTTCATCGTTGGCACTGAGGCAAACATGATTTATCGCTTCGAAAAAGAAGCGCCGCAAAATACTTATATCCCTGCACCAGGTGCTTCATGTGCGTGTAATTTATGCCCGTACATGCAAATGAATACACCAGAAAAACTATGGAAGGCATTGCACGAGCAGGGGCCCGAGGTCGACGTTCCTGCCGAATTGTTTGATGATGCGCAGCGTTCTTTACTGAGAATGCTCGAGATCGTTTAGTTCGGACGGCATCTGAGTATCAAAGCTAGTCACCTTACAGACCGGTTATGTCGGTCCAATTGCCACCGATTCGGATCTCATCTATAGTTATGTCGTTGGTGCCTAAGGAAGATCCATATGCTCCGGCACTAATAAACAAATGGTCAAAGATGCCGTTTGCGTTACCAGTAGTTGAAATGAGATTCCATTGGTCGGCGCCGTTGCCAGTGCCACTAAGTAGGCTGTCATTCTGATGCACTAAATCGTTCGCGCTATCGTAAGTCTTGATGTAGATGAAGTCGTCGCTGAGGTTATTAGCTTCAATTTTTACTACCACAAAAGTAGTTTGGTTGCGAGCAGCATTAGCGCCCGTTAAGTCCCCGGCGGCGCCACGAATCGCCCAGTTTCCGTCTTCGACGCCAGCGAGAACGGTGTCGCCGGTTGTTGAGTCGAGCAGGCCGACTAACGCCGACATGTTGTTGCTACCGCCATTCAAGCTAAGCGCAAATGACATGTAAATAGTCGTGTCGCTTGACATATCGACTTCTACTGCAGTACTGTCAAATGTGCGTTGACCCTCCATCGGCAATGACGAGGTCGCACGGCGTTGCAGGTAGCCATCAGTTTCAGTTAAAGGTAAATTCGTCGGGAATGCCCCAATGCTGCCGCTGTAACGAATGTAATCGTTGTTTGCCGGAACCGACCATGCACTACTGAAACCACTGCCGCCAGTTAAGCCGTTGAGATGATCGCCGCTGTTGCCGTCACCAAAACCTTCACTAATTACAGTCGTCCATGGCAAGTATGTTTTAAAGCGCCATACTTTACCTTCGACAATGTCGGCACCATTAGCGTAGACTTCATCCACTCGCCAGTAATACCACTGTCCGGGGTTTAGGTTCTGTAAGTCGAGGTAGTTGTTCGCCTGGCGTCCGTAGTAAGAAGACGATGCAGTCGTTGCATCGCGCACTTGGTAATAGTCGGCTGCAAGATAAACATCATGTTGGGGCGAGTTCAATGCCGCCACCCATTCAAGGCGCTGTGAGCTATTGATGTTGCGCTGGGTATCAAACGGAGTCGGGCCACATGCCGCGCCGCCGATGGCTAAATCAGCAACCTCTGCGTCGGTCATCGCGTAATCCCAAATCGAAAACTCGTCGATTAATCCTTGGTAGAACGCGTTAGGGTAATTGGGGTTTGCCGGCGCCAAATGGATGCTGCCGTCGGAAGCGCTAAGGCTAGTAGCGAAAGTGCCTAGCAGAACTGCGTTGTCGTAAACACGCAACTCGCTGCCATCGTAAGTGGCGGTAAGCATCGTCCATGAATGGGTTGGCAAGCTAAATCCAATGTCGACACCTGCAAAGTGAAGGATGTTATTGCGCACTTCTAAATAACGCGCATCACTTGCACCGGTATCGCCAATTCCGGCGATTAGCGTTCTGTCGTTGAGATTGACCGATGGGTTTACATAAACGCTCATCGTAAATGCTTGATTGCTAGCAGTAGGAGCACCTGTGGCAACATTAGCGCTAAATCTACTCTCAATCTCCAAACCATCGCCGAATGGTCCTGCGACGCGATTAAATGGTGAATTCAGCACAGGGTCGCCAAATAGTTTTAATTCGCGACCGCCATTGGTCCTGATGAATGAAAAGGTCGCATTGTTTACTTCCCAACGCACGTAACGAGCCTGCACGGCTGGGAAATCGATAACTTGCAGCTCGTGTTGGTTGGTGTGATGAATCGTTACTGATGGGTCGCTCGCCGCGAATGTCGGGCTGTTACTGAACCACATTGTCGAAGTAGTCACGTATGCCGCAGCATTACTTAAGTCGAGAAAAGTAGCGCCTTCGAAAGTTTGCTGGCTTTGATAATCGAACTCTACCCAGGTACCGTCATTAGGGTTGGTGGTTAATGTTGCACCAACCGCTCCTTGGTTGTCAGAAATAAAGGCACTACTCTCGTCGTTGTCAAACAAGTTTGCCGCGCCATTGCCAGCCTGGGAGTTAGACTCTAATACTACAGACGGCATCGCTAACTCAACCATGTTGGCGTTGTAAACAAATGACGTTTCGTTGGCGCCTAATGAATGTTGAGTAGAGCTTTGGTCATACTGTTCGGTGACTTCCCAGCGCACAAAGCGCGCAGTCACCACGGCGAAAGGATAAGTAACATTATCGCCATGACTATGATGTTCGATTTCAATAGCCAGGTCGTTGCTGTCGAATAAGCTGTCTTGCGAAAAATATAGCATTGATTTACTAATCCATTTGCGCGAAGAATATTGGTCGAGGTGACGCCAACCATCAAAGGTAGTGCTTGCGCCAAAATCAAGCTCAACCCAGGTTCCGTCGGCAGGGTCGGTGGTGAAGCTAGTACTGACTACGCCTTGGTCTGACGATGCGAACACCGAGCCATGGTTATTGTCAAATAGGTTGCCGCTGTTCTCCCAGGAGCTGCTGTTACATTCATTGCCTATGTTTGGATCTTGAGTATCGGCATATATTGCTGGTCCGGCTGCATGCATGTGGTAGTCGTTGCGCGAACTGTCAAGCAATGTGGCGCCAACACCTTCTTCGAATTTATATGACGCAACTAAATTGCGCTCGTTCACTTCGACGGTGACCGGTGTCCAATGTTCAAGCCCACCAAAATCTGCAGCAGCGTACCAGAACGAATCAGAGTAAGGGCCCAGCTTGGTGCGGTTTGGTTGATACAAGATTACATCGCGTCCACCGGGCCCCTTGCCAACAATTGACAAAGTTGCGCCCTCGTCGGAAGTTGGGTCAACGCCGCTGATATGCAAGTAATCAAAGTTGGCGTCATAGTCGTTGTCTAACACATCGAACTCGTTATCGCGTTGACTGTCTGCGATCATCCAATCAGGGTTTGCATAAGGACGCACGGGTGTTTCGTAAGGGTCAATAATCGGCAGCTTAAGATAATCATTAGCCCGCCACTGAATGATGTCGGTTGACTCGGGGCCATAAAGCAGCCAAGACCCGCACATCGCCGAACCACCCCAAGGCCAGCAATCAATATGTCCGCATCCCCAGTTGTGACCGACTTCGTGTCCAATGATGCCGGGGCTGTAACCACGATCCCAGAACAGGCCGGCATAACCCCATGAACCAAGCGTGCCGACATAAGCTAACCCCGCAATACCATCGCCTTGATAGTCGGCTAACAGGACTACGGATTCATAAGGGATGTGTTGTTGATTCGTCGACCATTCGTTAGCGAATTCAGTGAGCAAGGCGTGCGAGGTGGTACCGACGTAAAACGGAGTTTGACGCATTACAATGCCGGTTAATTCGTAACTTACCATCGCATCGCGGCTGCACATCAAATCGTTTTCGGCGAGTTGGTATTCGACAGATGCGGTAACGCCCGCCACAGTTTGTCCCTCGCGCAACCAATGATCATAAGTCGAATCAAATGCTATTCGTGACTTACGCATCGTCCAATTCCATGGGTAGGGCGACAGATAATGACTTCCGCCACTAGGTGGAGGAGTGCTCACTGAACGGTTATTCGAATGGTCGACATCTTCTTTAAGATGGACGTCGTCACTACCACACATATCTAAAGGCGGATCTTCGGCCACTCTTATTGTATGCCAATTGTTGCCTCGTGACTTGTTGGGGGCCATCCGCAATAGCTGGCCGTTGGGTAGAAAAATCGATGCGCGCAGACCGTATGGTTCGAGACTTGCAGCAACAACGCTACCAGGAAATTCGGCAATGACTCCAAAATAGGTGCGCGATTCAGGCACTTCTAAAATCACGCCAGAACTATTCTCTAATACAAACTCGTCAGCGCGCAAGGAGCGGCGTTGCAGTTGCATGCGAACACTTTTACCATTCACTTCTAGAGTGGTAACGAAGTGATCAGGCAAGCCGCTAGGCAAAGCAAGCTGTGACGGCGCTTGCTGAAGCGCGGCACACAGTAAGAGGGAGCTTAAGAGCATCCTCTAATATTAGCCTGAAAAAGGCGTTTTAGGCGGCTACAGTTGCGGAAATTAGCCTTTTGGCAGGATGCTGTAGGTGATGTTATTCACCAGCCATTTGCCGTTAATACGAACAAGTTGAATAGAATTTACGCCAGCGTGCGAAAAAACGCCATCAATAGTGAATTCATAATTAATCCAAACATTCGCCACTGCGCCCGACACCTTGACGATTGGAGCCCAAGTTCGCTCAAATAAATTACTCCCAGCATTAGAGGCAATAGAGTCTGCCATATCAGCAACCGAAGAAACACTCATGCGCCCATCTGTCATCACGCTGCAAATAACAGCATCGTCCACCATCCACTCATTGAGTAGCAAGGGGTCAGCATCATTAATCGCTGACATCACACCATCAACACTCTCCAGCACTAACGCTCTTTCAGGTCCAGCGCAAGCAATCAGCAGCGAATAAAGTGCCACGCAACGCCACAGCCAACCAAGCTTACCAGTCATATCCACCTGGCGAACTTACTTGCCAACCCGTTATAGGGCGAGTTGGATCATAGAACGGGTTGCTGATGTAGAACGATGTCTGTGCAGTATCGATTACGAACTTGTAGTGTTGGCCGTCCGAGCGGTACATATAACCTTTGTCGGTAGCGTTCGGGAAGTTCTGGTCAGGGTCCTTTGGCAGGGCAGCGATGTAGTTCGGTACTAAGCCAGGAATGTAGCCGGCACTGTCATATCCCATGTTGCCGTATGTTGGCGCGTCGCCAAACCAAGTATCGCCTGTGTCAGGGTAGTTACCATTCAGTTCGTAGTAGTTTGCCAGCGCAGCAGAAACAGTGCGCAGGTCAGCGGCACGGCGGGCGTCCCGAGCGTTGGAGGCTTCTCCTTCAAGAACCGGGATAAGGATTCCGGCAAGCATCGAGAGAATGGTGACGACGATTAACATTTCGATGATGGTAAAGCCGCTGTTTTTCTTTGGTTGAGTAATTGGCATAACCTTATATCGGACAATTTGAATAAATGGCTTGAGTGAAATGCAAAGAAAACAGTCGCCAACATTGAAGTTGGCGACTGATTACTCGGTTGCAGTGCTTTACCAGTTGTAACCGCCTGGAGAGCTTACTTGCCATGCAGTTGCTGCACGTGCTGGGTCGTAGAAGGGGTTACCAGCAGGGTAAGACTCAGGGCCTTCGTTTGTTACGAATTTGTAGTCTGTGCCGTCAGAACGGAACATGTAGCCACCAGTCGTTGCGTTAGGGAAGTCCGGTGAAGGATCCTTTGGTAGAGCTGGCAAAAAGTTAGGTACTAGACCTGGGATATAGCCAGCAGCATCGTAAGTGAATGAGCCATATGTGGCTGCATCGCCTTGCCATGCGCCGCCTGTGTCAGGGTAGGCACCTGTCACTCGTTTGAATGAGTCAAGAGACGCTTGCACGCTCTTTAGGTCTGATGCGCGGCGTGAATCACGAGATGACTGAGCTGCGTCTTCTAGTACAGGTACTAGGATTCCAGCTAGCATGGCCAAAATTGTGACCACAATGAGCATTTCGATGATTGTAAAACCGGCTTGAGCTGTTCGTTTTAACATTATTTTATTCTCCGTAAGAGTTAGATTAGCGAAGGGCAACCGAGTGGCGCCTTTCTGTTAGGTTCATCTCTTTATCGGTGATGTGTTAAGCAGGTCTTTAGGCTTTTTTAGGAAAAATCGAGAATTAGTGGAATGTGATCGCTTGGTTTGGCCTCAAAATCACCTTTCCTGCGCTCATCGCGGTCTAAAGAGGCGAATGAGCATATTTTCGCTGCTCGTTGTGTGCCCATAGCGAGGTCGATGCGCAGTCCGTGATCGAAACGAAATGCTTGTCTACGGTAGTCCCACCATGAAAAAACGTGGTCGTCGTCGTTGTGTAGCCTGAATAGATCGGTGGTGCCCCAATCACGCAATGCATCGAGCTGAGCCACTTCTTCGGGTGAAAAATGAATGTGACGCCACTTATCGGGGTCGTGAGCATCGCGCTCTTCAGGCACGATATTGAAATCACCTAAAATCACTAAAGGCTCGTCGTTATTAAATTCGCTGCTTATCCATTCGCGCAACGCCGTCAGCCACTTCATTTTTAATTCATATTTATCCGTGCCTATCTCTTTACCGTTCACCACATAAATATTAATAAAGCGGACGCCTTGGCATACCCCAGATATCACTCGCGCCTGCTCAGGGCAGGGGTCGCCGTCGAAACCAATGCGCACGTCTTCTAATTCATCCCTACTAATCAGGGCAACACCGTTATAAGTTTTTTGACCATGCACCTCGGCGATGTAACCCAATTCTTCGATGGCGTCATGCGGAAAGTCTTCATCGGTAACTTTAGTCTCTTGCAGGCAGAGGAGATCGGGTTGATGACGATTAATGACAGCAGCCACGCGTTCAAAACGTGTGCGTAGTGAGTTCACATTCCAGCTAATTGCGCGCATTTATTAATAATAACAGCTTAGACGCAAGAAGTCGTAGCTTTGTAGCTTAAAGTGAAATCATAGGTCGGAATATTTTTTGTACAATGCTTGCAATGAAAACATCGCTGAAGTTTATTGCCATATGCGTTGCTTTGGTTGCCTTATCAGGTTACTGCAGAGCGCAAGTTCATTACACCGATGGTGGTTCCCCTTGGAATCAAACGGTAGAAACGGGCCCAGACAAGGACGTGCCTGGATGGTTTTACAATTGTGGGATTACCGGAATCCGAGTAGAGTTAATAAAGGACGTTCCGACCTCACTTTTCGTTAGATACGTTTTCCCTCGATCCCCAGCTTTTGGCAAAATAAAAGAGGGTGACTTTATCATTGGAGCTGGCGGAAAACTTTTTGAAACGCCTCACCAAAATGGATATGGGATGGAAGTTTTCGGGGCCGAGGGACCCATCCTCGATTTCGCAACAGCCTTGCGCGAGGCGCAATCTACTAAGGGTGCTGGAAAATTCGAGGTGATGGTTTTTCGCAAAGAGAAAAGTAAAAGCTTCAAATTGAATGTAGGGACCAAGTACGGAGATTTTTTTGAAGCAAGTGTTCGAGGTGAAATCTTGGAAGAATTACTTGATTCGCTGGTTTCACT
>JAPYTC010000059.1 GCA_029941685.1 Planctomycetota bacterium
GTATCCAGCTTGAGAAATTGCATGTTCGCACGCCAACAGCAGGTCACGGCGCGGCGGCGCATCTTTGAGCACCAGTTGCTCCCAGCGACCAACACTTGGGTCGTCGATGGGTGGCTCGGCACTACATGAAACTGACAGCGTCAGAGCCGTCAACAGCACTAATAGTGGTATGATTTTCATTATCGGTTTTTAGACGCTGACCGTTTGCGCTCGCGTAATACAAAACGCACGGGCACCTTAGTTATTTTGAAACGACGACGAAACTCGTTTTGCAAGGCACGCATAAGCTCCTTAGAGAACAAGCGATTCTTATTAACAAACAGCAAGAAGGTCGGCGGCAAAGTATTCAGCTGTGTAGCATAGTAAAAACGAGGGCGCTCGCCACGTCCGCGAATGCGCATATTATCAAACACTGCTTGCATCGCACGATTCAGCACGCCTGTACCTAACTGCAGCTGCCCCTCTTCATAAACAGTAAGAATGTCGCGCATCACTCGGTCGATGCCCTTCTTCGTCACATTAGACATCATCGCAATCGGCGCACCAAGTAAGTGCGGCAATTTATGCTCGACAAGATCTCTAAACCTTTCGATTGTAAACTCAGGCACCAAATCATGCTTAGTTCCGACTACAATAACCGCTTTGTAACGATCTTTAATCGTTCGCGCCAATTCTTTGTCCATTCGCGCAATCGTTTGGCTCATGTCGATGAACAGCAAAGCGATATCCGAACGTTGAATGGCCTGGTCACTGCGAGTGAGCGAGAAAAACTCAATCGGCGTATTCACTTTACCCTTACGGTGAACACCTGCTGTATCAACCAAAGTGATTGCTGTTCCGCGATAGTCGACACTAATATCAACCGCATCGCGCGTAGTGCCAGCCACATCAGAAACGATGACTCGGTTTTCGCCAGTCAAGGCATTCACGAAAGATGACTTACCGGTATTTCGGCGTCCGAGGATGGCGACATTAACCGCTTCTTTCTCTTCAATCAGATTCTCTTCGGGCAAAATGCCTGCTAATGCTTTGTATAAATCGCTGACACCCTGCCCTTCCTGCGCCGACAACGGAATCGCATCACCGAAGCCGTAGGATGCGAAATCACTAACCATCATTTGAGCGGCATGCGTTTCACACTTGTTAGCAACCATCACCACCGGCACATCACTCTTGCGTAAATACTTTGCGACCTCATCGTCGAGCAAGGTAACGCCCTCGCGAGAGTCAACCACAAACAGCACCACATCAGAAGCAGCCAAGCCCGTAACAATCTGATACTCGACCGCGTCTTCTAGGTTATGGTCGTCAACTATACCGATACCACCAGTATCCATGATATCGAAACCCAACTTGTAATCCGGAATTCGCGCCGGAAGCACAAAGCGATCTCGTGTCACGCCAGCAGTCGCATCAACAATTGCACGTCGCTCGCCAAGAATACGATTGAATAGAGAAGACTTACCCACGTTAGGACGGCCGACGATAGCCACTAATGGCTTTTTGTTTTTGGGAGTAATCATTATCTTGCGTGAAGTAGCGGATGGATTTGCGGCACAACTCGAACGTTCAACTGCCGCGCAACACCCATCGTTAACCATTTTAACATCTGCTCGCTAGATGGCGGTTCAGGAGATCGTGGCACTTTTGTAAGGGGTTGGAGAAAAATGCTAGTCGACGGCAAGCTCTTTGCCATGAAATCATACATTTCATTGATTTCGTCAGAAGTGGTTTCGGAACACACGACCATTTTGAGCTGAGCATCAAGCCCCTCTTTTGCAATATGGGCAAGACATTGCTGATGTTCAGCGAACAAGTCGTTCAACATCAAAGAAGGTGTTTTCCAATCTATGGAAATGACGTCGAAAGCTGAAGCGACTTGCGCGAATACTTGCGCGTTACTGCCAGAAGTTTCGAGCAATACCTTGCCAGGCCACAATTTCGCAATCTGCACGGCAAACTCTCCCTGCTCGAGAACTTCGCCGCCGGTCAAGGATAGACAGACCTGGTTAGCTTTGACTTGGTAGCCGTCGAGTAATTCGCGTAAATGCGCAATGACCTTCTCGGCACTTACCGGGTTATTATGCAGTACAGTGCCGGTTGTTGAATGGCACTCGAACTGCTCACGTGTCTGCCACGATCTTGGAGTATCACAATAAACACACCGCAACGGGCATCCGCCAAAACGACAGAATAAATGTGGCAGGCCTAAATCGCCAGCCTCGCCTTGGATACTAAAAAAAATTTCGTCAAGATGACCGTTTAACATAATCATCTCGACGTTATTAAGTTGGGACAACTTCGAATAAGCTGAAGCGCTTATACGAATTCAGCTTCGGCGTCACGCTGCGCTGCGGCAACTTCTGCCTCGACAGCAGCATCTGCTTCGCGAGCCAGCTTTGCAGCTTCTTTGAGCTGCTTTTTCGAAGCTGATTTATAAGTAGTGCGCACTTTGCGCACGCCTAGCGGGCTTTCACCTTCTACGTAGTCTCCGTTGTCGGACAAAATGTCAAGGCGTTCACGACGAGTGTACACAGAGCGTATAGCAGACAGACCGCTACCGAGATTGAGTGACTTATGAATTGACATCGTTTTAATTCTTTGGAAGAGGCTTGATTTGCGAATCGATGAATGGATAAGCACCACCAAGACCATCTAAGGTTAACTCTTGCAGTTTTACAAGGGTTTCGCGGAGAGCAGCTGTCGAGGGCTCGTTGCCCACGTAAAGCTCAAAGACAACCTCATTTGAAGAGACCTTTCTCTGTGCGAGCTGCACATTATAGCCAAGAGTACTGAGTTTTGTACCCAACTTTCTGGCAAGCTCTAAATTTTGCGAATTAAAGATGCGTGCCACCACACAGAATCTACCCACAGCGACCTTAGATACGGCATCTTGAGCAGTGATCGCCGGAGTGCTTGTGTCCGCAACATCTTGATTGCTAAAGTTGGCCAATTGAAACGAAAAGAAGAACACCACACTACCAACAAACGCCCATGTGGCTATTTTCATGCTGAATTTCGGACGAAAAACTGTATCAATAGGCACTGCAACCCGCTTTCGCAATGGGTTTGCGCTTGGAGATGGTTTATCTCGCGACTGCTCGTCGCGTAAAATATCAAGTAGGTGTCGTTTTTTTGGTGTCATTTGTAATGTTAAAGCATACTAACGAGACTAAGATACAATCGCAACAACAATGACTGATTCCGTCTCCAACCACTTAGCTACTGCGGCCGCCCAATGCCTTCTGAGCGACATGGCAGAAGCAGGCTTGACTGTTGCGCTCCGTACACAGCAGCGTATCAGTAGTATGGCCACACCAGAACCTGTGACTATTATGTTTTTAGGCACAGATAACGACAAGCAGGCTACCGAGTTGCTGCTCGCTATTTCCGACAAAGGACTGAACACCCCTAAAGACTTTGTACACATAAACTTACTGAAAAAAGACTCGCAAACGCTCGAGTCCACTCTAGCCACTTACACCTCTAAGGTCATCATTGTTCTTGGCGCCGAAAATGGCATGCAGCTGTTCCCAAATCACGATTCCGGCGAAACCATGCCCCAAGGACGCCTTTTACAGTCCAGTTACAGCAGCACCCCTGTTTTGATTACCGAATCTCTTGATTCCATGCTTTCGAATCCTGACTCGAAGAAATCGTGCTGGAACGACCTCCAAGCTGCTAAAGAAATCTTAAATAATTAGAATTACTTAACATCTTTCCTTTGACGCATCACAGCGCATCGGCATAATCTCTAAACCATTGCGGCGGATGTAACCGTCGCCATTCCTTAAACTTGCAATTCATCCCGATGCATTACAGCAGAAACTATCTGTTACTAACTCTACTGACCTTAGGCGCATGCTCAAGTTCAGAACCAACGTACGACGACTCTTACACTGCCGAAAACGGTAGTGCGACTGAGCTGCAGGACCAAGATATTCAAGCCCAAGACGTCGGCGACGCCATGACCGTTCGCTCGCAGCGCAACGCCTTAATCGCCACCACTCGCGTCAGCCTAGGTAATGATGCTTTCGAGCGCGGTGATTTCTCCGGAGCTGCTAGCCATTACGCGCAAGCTTCCTTGCTTGACCCAAGTAACGTTCAGGCCCGCGACGGTTCACGCCGCTCACAAGCTGCACTCGAAGGCAATGGCTACGACATCGACTCTGCTGAAAATGTTTTGCAAACAGCACAAGCTCGTGTAACTGCGAATCGCATCCGCATCGAAGGCATCGTACGCGATGGTGACCAAGCAATGTCCAGAGGTCAATACGCTAAGGCTGCCGAACATTATCTTATTGCCAAGCAAGCTGTCGACTACAACCCTAACCTAGCTGTTGGTGCATTAGATTCAAGTCTAGTAAGCTCAAAGTACAATCAAGCTATAAGTGCTCGCAACGACCTCGAATCAAACGAGCGCAGTGACATGGCAGCAGCGGCAGAGGCAGAAGCCGCAACCATCGAAGCCGATCGCGTCAGCTACCGCAACAACTTAATTGCAACACATCTTTCTGATGCAAACGAACATTTCCTGAATGGCTTCCCAACGAAAACGGTCACGACACTAGAAACACTCCTACAGTTGGACCCAGGTAATACCAATGCAATCTCGCTGCGCGCTATCGCACTCGAGGCCGCTCACCAAAACCGTGCGGTCAGCACTTCATCACGGTTCCGCGAGCAATGGCAACGTACTTTCGAAGAGTTGCGCCACATCGCAATCCCACCAAAGTCACACTTCGCTTTTGACATCGATTACTACAACGAGGTTGTCTCAAAGCGTAGTTCACTTGACGCGACAAGCGATATTAAGAAAACAGACGTAACTACTGTTAAGATTAACAACAAGCTTGACAGCACAATGATTACACCGACCTTCGACAATTCACTCGAAGAGATCGTGCCAAACCTAAGTGCTTTTTCTGGTGTTAACTTCTTTATCACCCGTGCCGTTCAAGACGACATCGATGAAGACCTGAAGATGATTCGCATCAACTTCAAAAACCCACTACCTATAAGCCGCGTGCTACGCATCATGGAAGACGTGATGCTCAGCGAAGTGAAATTCGTCGTACGTAACGGAGCTGTATATGTGGTTACTGCCGAAGAAGCAGACACAGAGTCTGTTACCCGTCAATACGAAGTTCGTGATATCGTTAACACGATCAAAGATTTCCCGTTGCCTGACTACAACCTAGCGCCATCAGGCGGCATTGAGCCAAGCGAAGAAGAGCTACCTGAGTCGGAAGCTACTGTTCTTACTGCTGACGACCTGCAGACCACCATTGAAGAAAGCATCGAGCCTGATTCATGGGACGGCGAGCTGCACTCACTCAGCATCGAAAACGGCACATTGATTGCGCACCATCGTCCGGAAGTTCTCGACGAAATCGCGCAGATGTTAGAAGACCTACGTGCGCCTGCCAACATCATGGTTGACATCAAGGTTCGCTTCCTGCTTGTTGAAGACTCATTCCTCGAAGACGTTGGGGTAGACTTCCGTGGTCTTGGCGACGACGCGACTTCTGGTGTTCCTGGCGATGTTGGTTCAATCAACACCGTGTTTAACGATTTCGGCGACTCGACCAATTACGGCTCACCTGGTGCTCCTGGCGTCCTAGGCACAGGGCAAGACGTTGGCGCTGCTTATGCCGAAGCTGGTGAAGATATACTCATCATTGCTCGCACCGAGCAACTTTACGACAACCAACTTGGCGACGCTGATTTTGAAGCATCAGGCGGATTTGCAATGCAATACGCATGGCTAGACGACACCGAACTGCAAATGATCTTACGCGCGGTCAAGAAGTCTAAGCGCTCCGAAATGGTCATCGAGCCTAGCTTGATGGTTCATAACACTGCACGTGCTAATCTTGTTGTTGCAAACCAAGTGTCATACATCTCAGACTTTGATGTTGAAATTGCTTCTTCAGCTTCTATTGCCGACCCAATCGTTTCAGTAGCGAACGACGGTGTATTCCTTGATGTGCGTCCTGTTGTAACTGCCGACCGTCGCTTCATTTGGATTGACGTTCGCCCAACAGTTGCTAACTTGAAGCGCCCAATCGCTACCCTTCAAACATCGCTCGGTACGGGTTCACCCGTAAACCTCATGTTGCCTGAATTAGAACTACAAAAAGTTCGCACTCGCGCATTGGTACCCGATGGTGGCACCCTACTACTAGGCGGCATGAAAATCGTCAAAGAAAAGAGTATAGAATCTGGTGTACCTTTCCTAAGTGACATTCCAATTCTCTCATTCTTCTTCTCACGCAAAGGAACCTACGAGACTTACCAAAAGTTGTTGATTCTGCTAACAGCGAAAATTATTCTTCCTGAAGAGCACGAGCCGACTCCGGTTTTCACCCGCTAGTAAGAAAAACATGAAACTGTACCGCCGGAGACGTCTATACGTCTCCGGCTTTTTCAAAGCCCCCCCAACACACTAATTCTGCTCTAAATGATTACAGGAGTTACCTTTTGTCTCACGCTAGCCCTGCTACAGCAAGGCGGCTCTGACCTTCTAGCGTCAAAGAATGCCGACGCTGCGCGCGCTATAACCGCAGAATTCGGGCTTGACTACTGGTCAGAAAAGTTAGTCGAACGTTCCCTTAGGACAGCGACTTCTGCAGATGGCAAGTCTGACTTACTATTGGCCCGCTGCGACGTATTACGACTCGTAGCAAGCCGTAAGCTAGACGACCTCGAGCGCTTATTCGCACTCGGAGCAGCTGGCACCGCTTACACGGCATACCTAGAAAGTAATCCAAGCTCAGAACGAGCAACGCGTGCTCAATCCAATTTGGGTTTATTGGCCTTTGTCTATGGCCAAACTTTAGTTCAACAAATTAACACTGGCGGTATTTCGGGCACCGATTTAAGCAAGGCTACCGAAGATGCCGACGTCATCTTCAAGTCAGCGCTTACTGGCATGAATTCCGTAATCTCTTGGTGGGAAAACCTCGGAGATGAAGATCCTCAAAAGGCTAGCACGGAATACACCGACTACTTACCTTCAGTCTATAACCGCGCATTGGTCTACCGCTTTTGGTCAGAGTTGTTTGAAGAAGAAAGCCTCGAACGAAGCACTAAAGCCGAAAAGGCCATTGATCTTCTTTCTGAGTTCGCGCTTGGCGCTCCATTCTTGCCGCAACAACGAGCGTACTCTGCACTCGCCGATTGTTACGCCGTATTGGGCGAATACGAAGACGCGACCGACTACTACATGTATGTAAACGAACGCGTCAACCGACTTATCGATGAAGAAGGCAACAACCTCACCCCAAACTACATCGCTCAACTTCAAGATTCTAGCCAGGAAGCCGTGCTCGGAATGATCAGTATGTTCCAGAGAAATGGCAACGTCGCTCAGTTCTGGGAAACTTACCGGACTTTCGAATCTTGGGTAACCACCAACAATGCAACAGTAAGCCGTACAGGATCAAGGATTCGCTTAGCAGCAGCAACGCAAATGATTGCCGAAGGTCGCGCAGCTGAAGCCATTAATTTAGCTTCGGCAGTTGCGTCAGCCAACGAGCGCAACATTCTTCGCCTGCAAGCAAACTCTGTTATGGGTCGTGCCATTTCGCTGGCACCAGCCGATGCCGACATCTCGCTTGACATCCTCTACAGTTCGGCCGAAGGCGCTTACTTCCAAAAGCGCTATGCCGACGCGGTCAACGGCTTCCGTTTACTCGTACCACGACTCCATGTTTCAAATGATGTCATTGGTGCAAAGGCCTATTACTACCTAGGTCTATCATGGGCCAAACAAAATGAAGCTTTACTAGCTATGGTGAGTCACCAAGTCGGCTACCAAAGCTATCCGGACCACGAAGAGTACGCAGTCAAGAATGCTCAAAAGTGGCAGAAGGCAGCAGAGAAAATGTCCATAGACAACCCTAATGACGAGATTCTCAGAGGCTTCAATTCGGAAGCCACCGTTGCTGTGCAGATTCTGGGTGGTGGCGGCGACAACCTCGAATGGAATCAAGCAAAGCAATTGCTTAATCTAGCCAAGGCGTCTGCACACTCTGCGAAAGGAAGCGGAGCAGACAGCTCCGAATCACGCAAAGCGGCCGCTGCTTACCAACGCGCCATTGAATCACTAGGGCTCATTCCGCGTGACAATGACTACTTCGAAAGAGCTATCGTCGCTATCGGCGTTGCTGAATACGAGGCAAGTGAGTTTGATGCAACTGCGGCAGCACGCTCTACCGCAACTCTAAGTGATTACATCGAAAACTATATTACCGACAAAGCGAATGCGCCCAATGACCCTTTGCAACGTAAAGTGCGTAAAGACAAAGAGCCAGAAGCCGTGTTTTACCTTGGGCTAGCGCAACGCAAAGACGGCAACAGCCTTGGCGTACTCAGTAGCTTCGACAGTTTCCTCGAGCGCTACCCTGCTCAACCTTCGTTAGCCTATGCCTCGATGACCTACCGCATTGAGGCGTTTATTGCGCTTAACGACCTAAAGGGGGCTATTAGCGAATACGAATCAATGCACGCAATCAAAGCGAGTAGCGACCGGATTTCAATTGGCGCATATTACCTTTACAAGCATTACAGCAGCCTAGCTTCTTCAGCGACACTAGCGGATAATCCTTCGCTATTTGCGCAAGAAGTAAAATACATGCATGACTTTAATAGTTTTTCTAGGGCACCGCGCTGGCAAAATCTGTTGGGCGAGGCAGACCTACTCAGTGGGATGGGCGACCATCAAGCTGCTGGCATAATGTATGACTTCATTCTTGATAATCATTCATCGGCAAGCGATTTCTCCGATGCTTTCCGCTTCAAAGTCGAAATCGGATATGTTGAGTCAATGTTGGAACAAGGCCAAATCGGTCACGCTGTTGCTATCGTCGATTCACTACTTGAATCTCGCTCGAAAAACATGCGAGTAAAAGTAGCGGCCGTGAAAGTCAAAGCCGGCTTCTTGCTTTTCGACCAAAGCAAAACTCGCCTTCGCGATCAGATTCGTGCTGTCCCTGGCGAGCTAACTCCAGAAGCTCTCAAAATAGCTAGCGATCTAGCTAAAGACATCGTCAAGACTGCCGAATTCCAAGCGAACACTTATGAAGCACCAGATCCGGACAACTCTGGCAACAAATACTACTACCCCGAGTGGTGGGAAGCTCAAGTGACCCAGGCCTATGTCTTGTACCAACGTCACCGGAGCAATCCAGCCGACATGGGCAAACACAAGACGTTCGTAGAAGGCCTGCGTCTGCAAGCACCAAACCTCGGTAAAGACATTGCAGGACCCCGTGTCGCCGCATCTTTAAGATGGATTCTAGACCAAAATTAACCTCATGATTTTAAGCACAATATCACTAGTTCTGTTTGCTGCTCAAGCGCGTGTTGACTTACTCGATGGCTCAATAGTTTTTGGAGAGATAAGCGACATCAACCTAAATGCTGTAACAATAGTTATTGAAGGTGCTGCAGAAGCCGTCACATTCAACAACGCTGACATACTCGAAGTTACTCCTGCGAGCTCAGCGCTGATGCGTCAGGCACAGACT
>JAPYTC010000060.1 GCA_029941685.1 Planctomycetota bacterium
GCTTGACCACGGTCATCTGCAAGGCTTGCTGTTCGTGCTTATCAGTCAAATAAACTGCATACCAAATAGCCACTACCGCGAGACAGAAAAATGAAATCGTCGCGTAAGGTAAAAAACGCTGCACATCGATATTGGGACGAGCGAGCACAGGGTCGGTGGTTGCTTTTGCCACCGGAGCCGCAACAGCAACAGGGGCGACCGATGCGTTTTGCTGTGAGAACACTGCAGACAGCAACTCGTCAACTTGCTCAGTAGACGGCAGCAAAGGCCATTCGGCATCGTAACTATCCACACTGTCCCATTGATCTATTTTCACCAGCGGCAATCGCCGCTCGCCAAGCACGTCACGAACCATCGCCACAGTTTGCGTTACTTCGGTGAATGCGACATAGCCATCACCGATAGTGTCCAATTGAGAAACAGCCACTTGCCTAACATCATCAAAAAAGACATCGGCTAGTGCCAAAAACCCAACACCACCATCACCGAGTACCCATAATTTCCTAGGGAACTCTGCGTGTGAATCAGGTTGAGAATTATTCAATTTTGTAAGCAGCCGCCACGTAGGACAACGCTTTTTCTAGATGTTGATCAGCATGATACAGTGAAGCGAGCGGCTGACCAACAACAACTCGGTCACCCACTTTGACATGGACTCGTAAGCCGACTCCATGATGGACCGTAGCGTCGGCGCGTTCTCGGCCCGCGCCCAAGACGAACGCGGCCAAACCAATCTGCTCGGCATCACAACGTGTTACCACCCCATCATGTTCGGCGCAGTAATCTATTTGTGTCACCTCGTCGGCGCCACGCAAACCAACACTTAAATCGCCGCCATGTGCAGCGACTAATTGCTGCCACACTTCAAAAGCACTTCCGTCGGACATGATGCGCTTTGCCTGCTCAGCGTCACCACTGAGCTCTGCGACGATATCTATCAAGTCTTGAGGGCCTTTACCCAATAATGTTTGCTCGGCCTCACGCACCTCTAAAGCATTACCCACAGCATGCCCTAGAGGTTGCGACATGTCACTAAGCAGAGCTGTAGTCTTCACTCCAGCACCATTACCAACCCGCACAATGGAGTCGGCCAATACCTCAGCCTCAGCCCGCGTTTTCATAAACGCACCGCTGCCGTATTTAACATCCATCACCAACGACTCGATGCCCTCAACTAATTTTTTAGACAATATAGAGGCCGTTATCAAAGCTACGGACGGCACGGTTTGCGTTTCGTTGCGCATCGCATAAAGAATGCGATCGGCAGGAGCTAACTCTGGTGTTTGGCCATTGATAAAGCAACCTACATTTTCGAGAGTGCTGCGCAACTGCTGAGTACTTAACTCGGTACTAAAACCGACAATGGATTCTAATTTGTCGAGCGTGCCACCGGTAATTCCGAGTCCGCGTCCTGAAAGCATCGGCACCTTCTTGCCCATTTTCACCCACAATGGCGCTAACACCAACGAAACTTTGTCGCCGATACCACCAGTAGAGTGCTTGTCGACAAAAGGGCCATCTATGCCGGCCCAATCGAGCTTAGCGCCACTCTCGACCATCGCTTTAGTTAAACGCACGGTTTCGGCATCGGTCATACCATTGCAAATCACAAAAGCCAACCATGCACCAATCTGTGCATCACTAATTTCGCCGGCAGTCACACCGCGAACAAAGGCTTCGATCTGCCCATCGCATTGCTCGACACCTTGTCGACGCTCTAACAACCACTGTGAAATCATAATCGCTACTTGTCTTCGATTACTATTTCCAAGACATCACCAACGTGCACGCCTTGTTTAAATACTGCGGGCTTACCCACTGGGTAAACCATTACTTCAAAATCATTCGCGTACAAATTGTCAAACGAAAACTCCCCTTGCGAATTCGTTAAGGAAGAGTCGATACCCAGGAAACGTTCTGGCAAGCGTGATTCTGAAAAATTGGCGCGCGGCAATGCGCCTTTTATCTGCACCCCAACATTAGATTGAGGTTCGCCTAAGGCATTCACCACCTTGCCGGAAATCGTTTGCGCGGCTAACAGCCTTACATTAACCACCTGCGATTTACCTTCAAAGACTACCGGTCCCGCCAATGCGGTGCCATGCTGTGGATGATGCGCAATCAGATAGACATCATCGACGTCGCGTAGATCTGAGAACTTGTAATTACCATAAGCGTCGCTTCCGGCACTAACATCACCCTCGTAAGTCAACAACCACAACTGAGTATTCTTAAGCGCATTACCAGCGGTATCGCTTACTAACCCAGTGAGAGAAATCGTAGCGTCCATCTCTACCCAAACATCGATTTGCCCGGCATCGACCACCACGTGAGTTAGCGCATAATCAGGATGGCGCGCCTTGACATTCCATCCTTGGGACTCGGGGACAGAAGGCAAAATGAAAGTTCCGTCTTTGGCGGAACGGGTAACTACAGCACGCGGTCCATATAAAAAGACGGTTGGATAATTCGTGGTTTTACGATTCTTTCGACGGTTAGGCTTGCCAGCGACAATATCGGCGCCAGCGATGGGGTCTTCGTTTTTATCAATGGCTTGACCATAAACCGGATGCGCTGGTTCGAGGAAAATCTCAAGATCACGGTAGGCCTCGCCCTCTTTGACTACACCACCAGGCCGCCACACACTCATCTGATCTTCGAAGGCGCAATCTAGAATAAAAGCGCCGGCCGGGATTCCGCCGAGCGCAAATTTACCGTTTTCGTCGGTGGTCGTAAAAACATCGACCTGGGTCTGTTCTCGAGAGTCAAGATATTGTGGGGTGCAAAAATAACACGCTACTTGTGCACCGACTACTGGTACGCCTTCGACATCGTAAACAGTACCAAAAACTGCGCTAGCTGGCGCCAACACCATTTCAATGTGATGCGTCTTGCCACCAAATAAAACTTTTGGATTCTCAATGCTGCCAGGTGCAGAATAGCTGCCCGGGTTAGCTCGCACAGACAACAACTGAGAACCATGCTCGAACTCGACCCGTACCAACCCATCTTGGTTAGAGGTGGCCGAAGTATTAGACGGTATGCCGCCGTCATCCCACTGAATGTCTACCTTCACCCGCGAAAGCTTACGCTCAGCATTGCTCAGTATAAGCTGTATCTCAAGCACAGCGGGTTGCGACGGATCTATTTGGCCATCGTTTTCTGTGGTGACGTCTACAGCGTCTACAGGCTGCATAGGTGACTGCTGGTCACCACAACTGCCCAAACCGATGACAACAACGGCTAACAGCATCCCTAAAGCGGTCTTATTAAGTCTCATTGCCACTAGGATACTCAACTTTGGCGAGTTTTTTGGGAATATTGCTTCAAGAGCTGAGTTTTTACGGTAATCTTCATGCTGAGCTAATTACTTTTAAAGTGCCATTCCGCCTCAAATGAAAAACTCACTAGCGTCCCTATGTATCCTCGGCCTTGCTGCCTTGTTTACCCCTACCCTTTCCGCTGCACCACAAGACTGGGTGGAGTGGGGTTATGTAGACGGCCTCAATCCCGGAGACTCTTTCGGTAGCTCGATGCTAGCCATTGGCGACATAAACAACGATTTATTCGAAGATTACTTAGTGGCATCACCGCAGTCTGGATCCTACTTAAGACTTGCCGGTGAACTGAGCATTCATAGTGGACAAGACAATAGTGTCATCGCGAGCATCAGCGGCTCCGCAATAGGTCAGCAAATGGGTTATAGCATTTGCCTACTCGGTGAGCACGACAACGATGGTTTGCTAAAAATCGCGGCATCTGCACCATTTTCAAACTCCAACAACGGATTGTTCTCTGGTTTAGTAAACATCTACGCCTTTGACCCAGTCACCCTGAGCTTGGACTTGTGGCAAGAAATCCCTGGCGACCGCCCTGGCATGATGTTCGGCGTTAGTGTTGCCGCGCTCGACAATGATGGTGATGGCGATCTCGACCTAGCGATTGGTTCTCTTGGTGATGGCGACATCCTTAACGGCGGCCAAGTCCTCGATGGTAGCGTAAGCTTCTTCAATGTCAGCGGCCTTTTAGCCGACGACACCGGTACTGACCCTAAATATGGTGTAGTAGCGTCTAAAGAAATGTTTGGCTTTGCAACCTGTCACGCCGATAGCAACGGCGACGAAGCTCTACTTATTGGCGCACCATTTGCCAACGCCGACAACTCTGGCGCTGCATTTCATTACAAACCATCTAATCCTAACAACATGATTACGCTGCAATCCCCTCTAGCTACTGCTGGCGCCAATCTTGGTTTCGCAGTTGCTGCTGGCAGCGACATTACAGGTGACGGCATCGCCGACTTTGTTGCCTCGGCACCGAACACCGCCAATGGTTCCATTGTTACTTGGAACAACCCCCTACAAGCCGGTCTCGCACTAGACGGAAACTCAAACGGCGAAAAGTTCGGATACAGTCTAGCCATCACTGCCGACTCTAACTTCGATACCTTCGCCGACCTCATAGTGGGTGCCCCAGAAGCAGGTAACAACGCTGGCCGCTTTGCCGTCCACGACATGTCTAGTGTTGCGCAATCAGTAATCTACGAGAACACTGGCTCAAACGGGCAACTGTTCGGCACTGCTGTATCTACCGGCGGTGATCTAAACCAATCGACTAAGTCCGAAGTTTTGGTTGGTGCAGTTGGCGAAAACAATGCAACGGGTCGTGTTTACATTTATTCTCCACCTGAACAGGATACCGGCCCCATCCAACTCGATGTAGTGGGTTCATTTGAATGGGACACCGACTTGCAACTTAACGCGACTAACCTCGCTGCGGGTGGCGGCGGCCAGCTCTATTGGTACATGGGCACGCAAGCCGGCTCCTCCACTTCTGCTGAGGGATACGACCTCGACATCAGCGGCAACGTATCACTAGTCGCTACCACCACCAACCCCGGGGTTATGGCTCAATACCTCTATACCATCCCCGATAGCATTCCTGACGGGCAGTCAATCGTGTTCCAAGTCGTTGAAGACCGCAATGGTTTCATTCGTACTTCAACCATCGATGGTGGCAACGTGATTAACCCTGGAGTAACCATGTTCATCGATGGCAGTCAAGCTGGCGCGACAATCCAAGTGCGCACTAAATGGGGAATCCCCAACAGCCCCGTTTACCTTTATGCTTCAAAGCGAACTCCAACAGGTAGCGCGAATAACACTGCCCCAGACGGCAACTGGTTACTGAATTTGCGTGGCGCCAAAGCCATAGGCAGTCCGGGAGATCAATCAGACTTGATCGGCAATTTCACATCTACACCGATTAACGTGCCTGGCAGTTTGAGCGGTGTGACGGCATACTTCCAAGCCTACGACTGGGACTTCTTCATGCCCGCGTTAACCCGCGTGGTCCAGGTCACTTTTCAGTAAGAGTCCTATAAAACAAGGGATTTAGGGTAACTACGCCTCAATCCTGAGGTATGATTCATTAGCCCCGCGCAGGAGCTGTTCCCCTAAAGATGTTAAAGAACTTAATCACCGTTGTAGTCTCACTTGGATGCATTGCATCCTCACCAGCCCAAAATTGGGTTTCCGATTACACTGTCGAAGGAGCTACTGCTGGCGAAACAATGTCATCCGCTATTATCGCAATCGGTGATATTAACGGAGACGGCGTAGATGACTTTGCTGCCAGTTCACCGAACGATAGCTCTGTAACTTTCCGTAGCGGTTCAATTTCATTGTTCTCTGGTGCAGATGGCGCCCTTATCGCTAAACGTTATGGCGAAGAATACGCCGAGGCTACTGGCTATCAACTTGCATACCTTGGTACATACAACAATGACACCTTGGCCTTGTTCGCCGCAAGCTCGCCGTTCTTCGCTTCGAGCACCGGTCTATTCTCAGGAATTGTCCGTGTCTACTCATATGATCTAACAACGGACACTCTCGACTTATATCTCTCAATTGACGGTCCATCAGCCGGGCAAATTTTTGGAATCGCGCTGATTGGCTACCAATACGATGCTTCACCTGACAACAAGCTAGAGTTGGCCGTAAGCGCAATAGGCCACAACGCCCTCGATGGCGCCGTATATATTTACCAAATTGATGATACTACTCAAACAGCATCGTTGCTCGAGGTTGTTGAAGGTGCTGCCGGGCAAAAAGAGTTGCTTGGATTCAGCATTTCAGCTGCCATTTCAAACGGCCTTCCAACCCTATTCATGGGATCGCCATTTGCTGATGACATGGCTAGGCACAGCGGTGCTGTATCCGTAATATCCAATTCCGGCGGAGGCCTGATCGACTTGGTCAACCCTTTCAGTGGTGTAGCAAATGCGCATTTAGGCTATGCTGTAGCATCCGGTATAGATGTTACTGGTGACGGTGTGGCAGACTTCCTTTCGAGTTGCCCATCGGTCGGCAACGGCTACCTAATCACCTGGAACTCTGGCAGCACATATCTAACTCTTGAAGGCGTTAACGCTAACGAGGCCTTTGGCACTTCAATCTCGATTGTGCCGGACAGCAATTTCGACGGATTAGATGACGTCCTAGTTGGCGGACCACAAGCAGCAAGCAATCGCGGACGTGCTGCTTTGCACAGCTTATCTACACCAGATCAAACAGAGATTGTTAGTTTTTCTGGGACAGACGCTGATGATTTTTTCGGTACAACGATAGCCTCTATTTCTAGCCCATCTCTTTCTCCTCTACTGATTGGTGCTGTAGGTGACAATGATGGCGCCGGCTCAATCACTCAGCATTCACTTGATATTCCCGACATTACCATCAACTCAATGGGCACCTACGAAGTGCTAACCGACGTGACTCTTCAGGTAAACGACTTATTTGATGGTGGCATGCTTTACTTTTACGTAGGTGAAAGCAACTCGCCGTCGACCGTCGGCAATCACGATCTTGATATTTCAGGCAATGTGCAATTGTACGCAACATACGCCAACTCTGACTCTGTGGTTCATCAAGAATTTACTATTCCTGAAACTTACGCCAATGGTACTACTTTGATATTTCAAGTGGTCGAAGAATACAACCTGCTAACTCGTTACTCTGACCTTGTCGGTGGCACTGTTTATGTGCCTGAAGTTACAACAATGGTCAACGGTTCATTTGAGTGGTACACTGATGTCACTGTGAGAGCGAGTAACTTGTTTGATGGTGGCACTGTTTACTACTATGTCGGTGAAAGCTATGGTCCATCAACATTCGGTGGGCACGACCTAACTATTTCTGGTAACGTTCAGCTGATTTCATCTTTTGTAAATACTAGCGCAACTGCTGACGTTGACTTCAGTATCTTGGATAGCTATCCTGACGGCACTGAATTCTTCTTTCAAGTCGTCGAAGAATACAACACTCTAACTCGTTACTCAAATATTAGCTACGGAACAGTCAGTGAGCCATCCGCTGAAATTATAACAACTGTCATTGGTTCGTTTGAATGGTACACCGATGTCACTGTGAGGGCGAGCAACTTGTTTGATGGCGGCACTGTTTACTACTATGTCGGTGAAAACAATTCACCATCAACATTCGGCGGGCACGACCTAAATATTTCTGGTAACGTTGAGCTGATTTCATCTTTTGTAAATACTAGCGCAACTGCTGACGTTGATTTCAGTATCTTAGATAGCTATCCTGACGGCACTAACCTCTACTTTCAAGTCGTCGAAGAATACAGCATTCTAACTCGCTACTCAAACCTTAGCGGAGGAACAGTCACTGAGCCAACCACATTTGAGTTATTCAATAGTGGCGACACCGCTGGTGCTCAAATGGGCCTTCGGGCTGTTGGCGCCCTTCCCGGAGCCGTTGTCAACTTTTACGGCACATTAAACTCTACTATTGACCCTGTCGATGGCGCTCTAATTTCATCTGCTGTTACCGGCTCTGGAGGTAGCGCAACTATCAACATTAATGTACCTGCAAGCATGAGTGGAGCCACTGCATACTTGCGAGCGCGAGACATGACCAACGGCGAGAAAACTCAGATTCTTACCGTTGTGTTCTTGTAGTCTTACAGACGTACGTAATCGAAGTCGGCCGCCTGACTGTTCAATTCTTTCGCCGGTGGAGCAATCCAGCCGGCGAATTTTCCTGGCTTGGTGACAGGCACCATGAGCGAAGCCACGTATTTGCGGTCTTCATCCTTTGGCAACCACTTGTCTTGGTTGGCTACGAACTCGGCCTCGCTCAACGGAGCGCCATCGGTACCAAAACGCTTGCCGGCATAAATGCCGATAGCGCGGTTAAAGCGACGATGCGGTAGGCTGAATTCAAAATCGATATTGGCCTTAGCTAAGATGCGATTCCAGTAGTCAACGCCCTTTTGATTATCTGCGAGGTAATCAGTACGCAACACTTCGTTAAGTGCATTGCGTAACGGCACATCTTCTTTAACCATCTTGCCGTCAACAAGCTTTTCTATGACGTAAGATTCTTGCATCGCAGTGTGCTCGGTATACCTCTTTTCTTCGTAGGCGCGACCCTTTAGGCCAGCCGCAAAGAAGTTAGCTGCATTGGATGACACCTCGCCACCATACAAGTCGGTAGACGAACTTACCCAAAAGTTAATATACCTTTGAATAGTATCGAGTGGTATAGCACCATGCTCGCTAACATCGGCATCCGGGTATTCATTCATGATTTCGCTCGTACGCTTAATCACACGACCGATACCTGTCTGCCCCACGAACAAATGATGTGCCTCTTCAGTTAACATAAATTTGCAAGTACGCGCTAGCGGATCAAAACCAGATTCGGCCATAGCTAACAACTGGAACTTACCATCACGATCGGTAAACATCGCAAACATAAAGAAGTCAAGCCATGTGGTAATCGGCTCATTAAAGGTACCAAGAATTCGTGGACGATCTTCGTTACCCGAACGACGCTCAAGCAATTCATCTGCCTCGTTGCGTCCGTCTTTGCCGAAGTAGCGGTGCAGCAAGTAAACCATCGCCCACAGGTGACGGCCTTCTTCGACGTTTACCTGAAACAAATTACGCATGTCATAAAGTGACGGTGCGGTGTGCCCGAGCATGCGCTGTTGCTCAACTGAAGCTGGTTCGGTGTCGGCTTGAGTTACGATAATGCGACGCAAGTCTGTACGAAATTCACCAGGTACCTCTTGCCAAACATCAACGCCAAGATGATCTCCAAACGGAACTTTACGGTCAGCGGCATGAGGCTCGAGAAAAATACCCCAACGGTAGTCGGGCATCTTTACGTGACCAAAATGCGCCCAGCCATCAGACTCGACGGACACTGCAGTGCGCAAGTAAATCTCTTTTTCTTCAAAATCAGTCGGACCCATCTGACGCCACCAATCAAGGTAGTCAGGCTGCCACTTCTCGAGAGCACGCTGCAAACGCTTGTCTGAAGCGAGATCAACGTTGTTAGGAATTTTAGATTCGTAATCTATGGTTGCCATAATTTATGTTCGGTTGTAGTCAAACTGAGGACGACTCGGTGTACCGTAACACTGCAAAGCGCCGGTATCGCCAACTGCATTAG
>JAPYTC010000061.1:0-480 GCA_029941685.1 Planctomycetota bacterium
GTGCACCGTATTGGTGGCCGAAAATCCGCAAGATGCCGAACACCCTATTGCGTTTACGCCTATTCAATATCAATTTCCTCCGGGAGACACCTTTAAACACGAGTCGCTAAAGTGGGACGAAGAACAATTCTGCGGTCTTAAAACCACTACAGTAACGGATCCCGTTTTAGCGGCACGCTTGCGTAAAGAATCGTCTGATTTATTCAAAGGCCTAAACGGTGTTGGCTTTGGTCGCTGCGACATTCGCATCGACAAAGATGGCACGCCTTATATGCTTGAGATTAATGCCAATTGTGGCATTTACTACCCCGAAGATGCCGCCGGTAGCGCAGACTTTATTCTCGCCTGCGATCCGGCCGGGCATGTCGGGTTTACTAAGCTGCTTATCGAAGCTGCTTTTGCGCGTCACAATTCTCGCAAGTAGTTTTGGCTTCCTTGCGTTCACCGCGCTTAGCCCTATCTGGTTTCTCACCGCGCTCA
>JAPYTC010000061.1:580-9459 GCA_029941685.1 Planctomycetota bacterium
CCGCGCTCACCGCGCATTGCTTCAATTTTCGCACGCGCTTGCTCACGGGTAAGCTCGCCGGCCTCAACTGCGGCACGAATGGCGGTCATCTTGGCACGCATGTCACTTCTGCCACCTTGCTTATCGCCTTCAGCACGTTGCCAACGTTCGCGCTTAACCTGAGGTGACTTATCACCGCGCTCACCGCGCATTGCTTCAATTTTCGCACGCGCTTGCTCACGGGTAAGCTTACCGGCCTCAACTGCGGCACGAATAGCGGTCATCTTGGCACGCATGTCACCTCTGCCACCTTGCTTATCGCCTTCAGCACGTTGCAGACGTTCGCGCTTAACCTGAGGTGACTTATCACCGCGCTCGCCGCGCTCGCCGCGCTCACCGCGCTCGGCACGGTTGTCATTATTACCACCACGTTGCGGGCGATCACTCTCAGTGCGTTGGTGACGATCACTCTCACCACGTTGCGCACCCTGACGCTGGCCAGTATTCGAGTAAGCATCATACATAGCACGAGCTTCTTCTGCGCTCACTTCGCCAGCTGCCACCGCTTCACGCAATCGCCGCCCGACGGTTTCCTTTTTATTTCTGGAAGACTCGCCTAAGGCCTGCAACATAGCACGTTGCTCGCCACGGGTGATTTCACCAGCCTCAACCGCGGCTTGTAAACGCGCTTGAATCGGGTTCATTTGCTGCTGTTGCGGACGTTGCTGCTGTTGCGCAATACTAACACCAGCCATTAATGCCACTAGTGACAACGGTAAGGTAACTTTTATCAGGGATTTAATCATGCTAATACTACCCCTAATACACGGCCTAGTTGCAACATTTATAGTACAATCGAAAGCATATGCTCTGCTCCTTCATTCTCGGATTCGCAGCGACCGCATTGCAGGCACCAGAAGACCCTGGGCCCTACCAAGTGGCCGTCCAGGATGTCACCCACTATGACAGTCACTACTCGCGGGGCAATGTTGAGGCACGTGTTTATTACCCCACCAACACCAGTGACGGGCCATTTCAACTAGCCGCTTTCATGCACGGCTGGATTGAACCCGCTAGCGACTACGACGATTTGTGCACGCATATTGCTAGCCACGGATTTGTTGTTTACTCCAACAATACCGAAACGAGTCTATTCGGCACGCTTCAACCTCAGGCAGCAGATACGCGCGCTGGGCTGCAATGGGTTGAAGATCAATCCGCCACAGTAGGCACTTGGCTCTATGGCTTAACCGACAACCAACCTTGGATAGCCATGGGGCATTCCATGGGAGGCTCCGCGGTCGCTGCGCTTTGCAAACAAGAGCCGCGCGTTGAAAAGGCCATCATGCTTGAACCCTATAAAGGTTCCCTACTCGGCAACACCAACGGTGCTTTTACTTGGTTCTCCAACTTCACGGGTTCAGCTTTAGTCATTGCCGGCGACGAGGACGCCACCAACGACTGGTCTTCGAAAGTCAAACCTTGGTACAACACTCCGGTACAATCGTCACGACGACTGTGGGGACTTATCGACGGCGGCGATCACTTTGGCGCTACCGACCCTGACATCCATTCACTGTGGGGGTTTGGATCTCTATCCGAGACTGAGCAACATCGAGTTCATCGCCGGCTCGTTACAAGTTTTTTACAAGCCGAAGTGTTGGGCAATGAAAACGCTTATTATGATTACATGAACACCTCCTTCACTAGCGTAGAAGGTGCTTCGTCCTCGACACCGTTGTGGTTAGTATTTAATCCGACTACTCCAAGTCAATTAGAGATGGGTACCTTTACAGCTACTTACTCCACCGTACGCTTCGCCGCTGCTCCAGCCACTGGCTTTACTCAGTCTAACTTTGGCGACATCTTGTTAGATTTAACTGTTACGCGCGTTATTGCTATCTCATCTGCGCCAGCGACTGGCATCGTGAGTAACAGCCTGCCTACCCGCGCCAGCTGGAGCGGCATGACCCTTTATTTCCAAGCATTAGCCATTAAGTCGGGTTCGGGGTCGATTTCACGACTCTGCGAAGTTGTGATTCCTTGATTTTTCTCCTAATGGAGTAAGGCATTTTAACGGCGCATTACGAAGATGTGCTCAGTAAAGAGCGTGAAGGGTCGACACAAGACATTCGTCCTCTCAACGCTCACGTCGAATGCTTGCTGAAAGAGGAAAAAAGCAAAAAAGCAAAGGGCCAGAGGCTAGACAGGCGCTATCATAAAAAGATGCTAAAAATCCCTCTATTAGTTTTCCTTGCTTGCCCTTGTCTTTTAAGTGCGCAACAACATGCCGGTAATGGGTCTCCCGGCAGCGGCGGATTTATTCCACAGCTAACTGCGCCGCATGCGTGGATGGGCAATCCTTCATACACGATGTCGTTACAAAATGGTCTCGGTGGCGCAAGTGGCATGTTTGGTATTAGTGCCGGCCGAAGGCCTTTCACCTGGAACGGCGCACCTGTTTGGATAGACCCTAGTGAATTGGTTTATCAAACATCAATTGCTCTAGGAGGCGCAGTAGGTGTCGCCGGTGATGGCAGTTACGATTTAACCCTCACTCTGCCACCACTAAACATGAATTTAGTGGGACGTAGGTTTTACGCACAAGTCGCGGTCTTCGATGCGGGCGCAGCACCATCGGGTGTTTGTACTTCAAATGCAGTGACGATTGATTTGGTCACCAGGCCAAATATTTTTGTTGGCACCAGCATGGCGCCGCCGTCTAATGCATATTCGCTCGATGGCATTTCACTCACTGAAAACGCGCCGCAGTTTACATTCCCGCACAACGTGATGGGTAGCGCTGCGCACTCAAACAGTTTGGATGAATACGTGGGCGTGGTTGATACTGGCGTTTATCACGGTGACTCACGCTCCGGCACCACCGTTTGGTCATTGCTGTGGGCGTCCACTGCTGGCTACTACGTCGAAGGCATTCACATCGACGAACAGCACGATGTCTTATGGACGTTATCCAGCGGCAGTAACAGCGCGCTTGAATTTGTTTGTATCGATATTGATCCGTCGTCGTCGACATACGGTCAGCGCATCGCCGAAACGAGTGGGCTTTACACTAACGGCCCGCTACAAAAATGGACAATGTCGCCAGATAGCAAGACCGGCGTGGTAGTCAAAATCTTGTCTGATTTGCTTTACGTTTACGATTTAGATCCTACATCGCCAACCTTTTTGCAGAACACCGACGTTTTAAATGTGCCCGCGCATAACAACTCGCCACTGCACTTAGTCACAACAGTTTTATTCTCACCCGACGGCAGTGAATTGTTCGCCGCCGTGCAACATGCCGGCCTCGAGAACTCAGAAATCGGTCGCTACGACGTCGCTGCAGGAGTATGGATCGACCACAATCCAAATGTTTTTGGAGTGCAATGTCTTGGCGACATGAGCGACCCCGTGCTACTAACAGGCTCCGGCGCTTTCGGCATGGATGTCAGCGACGATCACGTGTTGTTTGTGGCCGGCCCATTCGCCCCGTTCAATGGCGGTGGCGGGAGTAACGACGGTTGGCTATCCCGGATTGAATTGACTCCGTTAAGTGGCAGTGGTTATTCGACTACGCAATACACTGGTGCAGTACCAGATGCATTTGAAATAGCTTTGAACCACGATCAGACCATCCTCGCGGTGGGCACGCCTGATTCATTGACTAGTGACATTCAGTTTTTTGATACTGGAACCTTGTCGTTTATTGGTGGCGTATTGCTTTCTGGGTCACGTAATATTTACGACATTCACTGGCGTTGATGCAGCCCTAGTTGTAAAGGCTATCTTCCTATATATAATGCAACAATGCTGACTATCGCCGTAAGCCTGTCCCTGTCATTACTTTGCCAAATTAAGATTGACCTCAACGACGACACTGCGCGTCAAGTAATCGTCGATCAAGAACCGGGACAATACCTGGGGCACGTCACCACGGCCATGCTCGAAGATGGTAAAACGATTTTCGCTACTTACCCTAAAGGTCATGGCCGCGGACAAATCGTACTGAAGCGCAGTGACGATGGTGGGCTAACGTGGGGCGAGCGTTTAGAAGTGCCTGAGTCATGGAGTACCTCCAAAGAAGTGCCCACGTTGTTTCGCACAATCGACAGCGAAGGCAAAAAAAGATTTATTCTTCATTCAGGACTATACCCTATTCGCCAAGCAGTAAGCGAAGACGACGGCGCAACTTGGTCAGAGCTAGAACCCATCGGTGACTATGGCGGAATCGTTGCTAGTGGCTGCATGCTGCAATGTAAAGATGGTTCATACATTGCGATGTTTCACGACGACGGACGTTTTATCGGCGACAAGTTTCGTTCTGCCAATGAGAACAAATTTAACGTGTTTCAAATTCGCTCTACCGATGGTGGTTTAACTTGGGGCGACCCGATCATTATTGCGACTCACAAAAAAGCGGATTTATGCGAACCAGGCATCATTCGTTCGCCGGACGGCAAACAGTTATTAGTGCTGCTGCGCGAAAACTCTCGGCAGTTCAATTCGTTTTTCATCACTAGCGATGATGAAGGTCTTACTTGGAGCGAGCCGCAACAAACATCATCCGACTTGACCGGCGATCGCCACACTGCTGTTTACAATAAAGACGGACGACTGTTTGTTTCATTTCGCAATACCTATCCACAATCTGAATATCTAGGAGATTG
Source organism: Planctomycetota bacterium (assembly GCA_029941685.1). Lineage (GTDB taxonomy): Bacteria > Planctomycetota > UBA1135 > UBA1135 > UBA1135 > JAPKEZ01. The sequence continues at coordinate 5,230 of JAPYTC010000061.1, forward strand.
GATGGCCTGGGTCGGCAGCTACGATGACATTTTGAACGCACGGCATGGCGAGCTCAATGTTCGCCTTAAGGACAACAAACACCGTTGGGATTGCGCTTATCCAGGCGTCAATATATTGCCTGACAGTACGATAGTATCCACCACATATGGCCACTGGCAAGCCGGCGCCGAGCCATACATATTAAGTGTTAGGCTTAAATTAGCTGAGCTTGACCGCCTTGCTGATCAACAACAACAGCGGGACTCATTCGAAACACTATTTAAATTTTTAGACGCTGACGGTGACGAGCGCCTAGAAAAACATGAAGCGGGCGCAAGGCTCATGCACCTCATCGACAACGCCAACCTCAATGACAATCTCCCGGTAAGCATGTCCGAATTGCGGCATGCACTCCACAACCCCGAGGACATATTCAGCATTGAAGATCTCGGTGCCACCGAAAACGAGTTTTTGTTGTCAAAATTTGATGCTGACCAAGATGGCTTCCTTGAAGCTGACGAACGCGCGCGCATCGACATTTATGATAACCAGCTGTTCTTTGAGTTTGAGGCCTACTGCATTTTGCAAGAAGAACCTGACCTGGACTATACCCATGAAGAGTTAGTTGCACTGATGCTTGAAGACCAAGGGTCGGCACGGTTCAAAATCAACGGCGAGCTAGCCATGATGAATGGCGCAATTGACGCCACCACTCCAGGAAAAATCCTCCGCCTCGCACTTGAGCATCCTCAAGTAACCACCATCGTTTTGGAAGATGTACCCGGTTCGATGGATGACGAATCGATGATGCGAGCAGCAAAACTTGTCAGGGCATTAGGACTAAATACTCATGCCATGTCGTATAGCTTTATTGCTTCAGGCGGGGTCGACTTCTTTCAGGCAGGCGTAATTCGCACCACAGATAAAGGAGCAAAGTTTGGGGTACACTCGTGGTCAGGAATAAACGTCGAAGGCGCAGATCTCGCGCGCGAACATGAAGAACACTTACCTTATCTACAATATTACGAGCTTATGGGCATTCCTACTGATTTTTATTGGTTTACCCTGCAAGCTGCATCCGCCGACGACATTTATTGGATGAGCGCGGACGACATCAAACGATTTAGGATGTTAACCCAATAGCAGCTGCTAAGAATCGGATGAGTCACGCATCAACTGACCGCAGACTAATTCACATATCTGAAACAACGTCTCGTCAGCGACCTCGACCAGGACCGAATTTCCATCTCGCGTTTTCTTCACCCATCCGCCCTGTTCAAGGTCTTTTATGTGGCGCGACAAATTAGACTGCTCAAGCCCAGTCACCTCAACAATTTCGCTGATGCCTAACGGCCCATTCATCAATGAATCGACAACTCTAATGCGACTAGCCGACCCCAAAACATGGAATCGGCGAGCGACTAGCTCAATGAGCTCGGGCGTGAGGGACTGATGTTCTTTCATTACAATACAATATAGCTAGCGCCAGTGGTAGAGGCAGCACGTCCACCATTTGCTGTGGCGTCGAGCACAAAACCTTGCACCACGACTTCGCGTCCGCTGAGGCTAGGTGAGTTCGGGATTGCAATATGGAAAGTAGTGTGACCACCCGTAAGCGGCTGATTTCGTAATGTGTACAGCGGCAAACGCACGTTCATCAACAGGTTATTCACCCACGCATTCGGATTACGTTGCGTAGAAACTGCTAGGTATGCAGAGGAAGCAGACGCCGGAGCATCGATCAAACCGACACTAAAAACGCTACTACCTATCAACGCCGGCACACCGACTATCAAGCGAGGAGCAATACCGTTACCACTTGCATTTTCAGAGCCATACAAATCTGCAGACTGTCCAATTGGGTGCCACTCACTGTAAAGGGTAGGCGAATCAAACGGTGGAAGGCCTGCCGCCACGCGAGGATCGGCCAAAGCGGTCAACAAAAAATCTTGAAGCGCTGTTTTGTTAAGGCCAACCAATGGCGCCAACAGTGGATCACGGTTATCGGTATTTGGGCCACCACCTGCTTCGTAAATGTCAAGCACACCTGGATGCGCTGCAGAACCAATCAGCGAATCTTGCTCCCCTGTGTGGTTAAAGCGATTACGCAAATTTAGGTTACGCAATGATGGAGTCTTAAACTGGCCACGGTCGTTGATGTCACCCGTTACAGTCTGACGGCCGTCATCTTCCGAAATTGGACGCAGGCCGTTGTTATGAAACAGGTTGTCAGAGAACAAAGGCATTGTGTGACAACTTCCACAGTTGCCAACCATATTGAACTGCATCATGCCCATCATTTGATTCTGGTCCATTCCGCCTGGCAGACCGTTCATTTGATTATCAAACGGGGTTTGGTCCGGTACAAGTGTACGCTCGTAAGTTGCGATTGCAAAGGCGATACGCTCAGCGGTTACATCTGAAGTGCCAAATGCGCGGTTAAACAAAGCCGGATAAGTTGAGTCTTGCATCAACGCAGCCATAATGTCTGGAGTTAAGTTAGTTGCAAGGGCCATCGGGCGAGCAGACGCGAGCTTAACTGTTAGCATTGGCCAGTCACGGTTTTGGTGAGCCATCTCAACACTAGACAAAAGTGGACCTACTGCTTGGCTTTCAAGAGCACCTCCAGTGGCGATACTTACTGCCCCCGTTTCTGGGTTGATGAAAGTATCCGAAGCGCGGCCATCCCAAAAGGCTTCGGGGGCATAAAGCGCGGCCAACAAATCTGGAGTGCGTCGTCCGGTTTGCTGCAGACCGAAACCGAATGTGGCTTCTGGCTGAATGTCACCGTTACTGTCGGCAAAGCGTATACCCGGAGAGGTAAACAAATCATCGCCTGTACCAAAAACGCCATCGGCTCCTGGGTGCTGACCATCACGCTGATCAGTGAAGCCACCCGCTACGGCATGACAAGTGGCACAGGCAACAGTATCGTCACTCGAAAGCTGCTCTTCGAAGAACAACATTTTACCCAGTACTGCCTTTTCTGGCGTCATTGGGTTTTCGGTGGGTGCGATTGGAGGCTGGAGAGCTCCTCCCTGCGGAGCAGCCGCATTGAGTACGGGTGCTAGGAGTAAAAGATTAAGAAGTAGGGTTTTCATACTACATGAGTATATGCTCATGTATGCAAACATGGACCAGTTTTTACGATTTATTCACAAATAATCTGCTCTTAAATGCTCAGCGCTGCTTTTTCGAGGGTTTCAAAGATAATTCGGCCGGAAAAAGTGGCTTTAACGATCGAAAGTGCTGCAATTACTCGCTCAATATATTTATCAGCGGTCTCTTGGTGAAAACCGATGTGGACGTAGCGGTCGGCTTGGTCTAGCTTACTTATCGCATCAATAATGTGATCGGCCATTTGTTGCGCACTAACATAATCAGCGAGCGCACCTGTATCAGGCATCTCAAGGATGTCACCGGCTGGTGTAGAAATGTAAAACGGCTGCGTGTCCGAGGTAACATCTGGCCAAATATCACGAATCATCTGAGGCAGCGCGAACTGCGCAATTTTAGTGTGCCACTTCGTATCAGTCGCTGACGAATCGACCAAGAAGCCTTCGCGGCGAACGGCCTCGAGTACGCGCGGTCCGGCAAGCCAGGCACCCGCTCTGAATGACTTACTTAAAGCGAAACCGTTGGCGTCCAAAACTTTTTTTGAATGAGCTACCAACCTCTGAAACTCATCGGTGGTGTATGCTTCGACTGAAACATCGTGACCGGGATCAGGCCAACCTTTACGCTCTGGCCGCTCGACGCCCCATATTGTCGGCCCACTTCTATAAACCACCCCGGCCGATTCAACCAATGATTTCCATGGATGAATATGCAAACCGAGTTCGTCGTGACTTTGAATAATTGCGCGCATGCGTCGTATGACATCTTCGGCATTTGCTTCAGCTTTATCAAAATAAGCCGCGTTGATGAAATGCGTCAACGGAACCTGCGGATGCGCTGCTCGAAATAATGTAAAGGCGGCGATGTTTTCATCAGAAATTTCACGGCCCTCCCAGTCGACGCTGACTGCGATGTGAACTTTAGGCGATGAAGTGGGTGGCATGGTGCTGCATGCACTGAATATGCACAGTGCGGCTATGATTGATTTGCGGGGCATGGTGGCATTTTATTAAATGCGCACGTATAGAGGCGCACAATCGCAGGCAAGTTTGCGGTATTGGGGATATTGCTGTTGCGACGACGGCCGATACAGTCTAAGCTGATATTCATGCAAAAGACCTTCTCCTTTATGG
>JAPYTC010000062.1 GCA_029941685.1 Planctomycetota bacterium
AGCCTGCTTGAGACCCACCACCGCACAAATCTCGCCAGCCTGCACTTCGTCGACTGCCTTGCGCTCGTTAGCGTGCATAAACATCAAACGACCGATACGCTCTTTCTTGCGAGTGCGTGGGTTATAAACCGCATCGCCGCGCTTAAGAACACCAGAGTAAATACGCACGAAAGTCAAGTCGCCGTTTGGATCGGCAATGGTCTTAAACGCCAGGCCTGAAAGAGGCATGTCAGCGTTAGCGTAACGGATGACTTCTTGATCTTCATCTTTTGGATGATGGCCAACCAAGTTACCCTTATCGATTGGTGTTGGCATGTAATCAACCACCGCATCGAGTAGTGGGTGCACACCCTTATCGTGAAGTGCAGAACCACAGAACACTGGGACAGCGTGCCCTTCTAGTGTCGCGCGACGTGCTGTGCTTTTTATCTCTTCGGGTGTAAACTCTTCGCCTTCAAGGAAGCGTTCTGTCATGTCGTCGTCGATTTCAACGATGTTCTCAATCATTATCGCACGTAATTCTTGCGCGCGCTCGAGAGCATCAGCTGGGATTTCCATGTCTTCAACGCCAGGACCATCAACATCGGTGAATCGGTAAGCTTTCATTTCGACTAAGTCGATCAAACCATAGAAATCTTTTTCAATACCGAGTGGCATTTGGAAACGCACAGCGTTTGCACCTAAACGATCGATAATTGTTTTGAATGACTTGTCAAAATCGGCACCCATGCGATCGAGCTTGTTGATGAAACAAATACGTGGCACACCGTAACGGTCGGCCTGACGCCATACTGTTTCGGACTGCGCCTCTACACCAGCAACACCATCAAACACAGCAACGGCACCGTCAAGTACGCGCAGTGAACGTTCTACTTCAATTGTGAAGTCTACGTGACCCGGTGTATCGATGATGTTAATCTGTGTCTTGCCCCACATACATTGTGTAGCAGCAGACGTAATCGTAATACCGCGCTTTTGCTCATCTTCCATGTAATCCATGGTCGCCTCGCCATCGTGCACTTCGCCGATTTTGTGAGTGATACCAGTGATGTATAGGATGCGTTCTGTAACAGTCGTTTTACCCGCATCGATGTGAGCCATGATGCCGATGTTACGGATGTTAGTGAGGCGAGTAAATTCTGACTTTGAAAGCGCAGACTGAGTCTCGGTAGTCATTTGTTTAATGTGGATGTGCGCGGTTGCGCGGTTTATCAAGATTGACGCTGCGCTAAAATAGGAGCATGCGTCCGAATGGGGTCGCACATTTTAACCGAACCTCGCTCAAATGGCTAGTAGTCGTCCTCTTCAGCTTCGTGTTCCTGCCTCAACTTCCAATTTAGGTAGTGGTTTTGACGCATTTGGCATCGCGCTCAACACCGACATCACGATTCGCTTCATTCCTGGTGAAAAAACCGAATTAGAGCGATTTGACTCTCTATGCGAGTCCACGCTTAGATTAGGACAAGACCCGGTCATTCGGGGCATGCGGCGCGCGGCTTCTTTAGCCAATTTGTCATTGCCAGCCGGCAAAGTAGAGGTCGATGCCGACTTCCCTCCAGGACGCGGATTAGGTGCATCAGGCGCAGGGTTAAGCGGCGGGCTAATACTCGGAAACCGTCTTTTAGGCTCACCGATTAGCGACGATGTCTTGCTGAACGAAGCCATCGACCTCGAAGGTAATCCTGAAAACGCTGTCGCTTCTTTCAAAGGAGGTGCCCATTGGTCAGCGCCGATCGACAAAGAAAACTACGCTCACCTACCTGTACCCTTACACCGTAATGTACGTTTTCTATTGGTGATTCCGCCTTACCCTTTAGAAACTAAAAAATCACGTAACGCTTTGCCAACGTCGGTTGCTCTATACCGCGCAGTCCGCCAAGCGCAACGTCCGCCCTTGCTGCTTGAAGGGTTACGCAGCTTAAAGCCCGAGCTCATTCGCGCCGGCATCGACGACGACCTACACGTAGCGCCACGCCTCAAGTTATTGAGAGGCGCCACCCAACTCATCCACTTCGCCTACAAAGCCGGAGCACTCGGCGCCACAATTTCAGGCGCAGGCTCGGCACTACTCATTGTTTCGCGTACCGGTCAAATCCGTGATCTCGAAACGAGAATGCGCCGTCGTGCAAAACGGCTTTGGGGTAGCGACGGAGTAGTTATCGCCGCTGCAGTACAACACAAGGGCGCAGAATTTCAGCGCTTTACTTCCAGGAAGTAGGCAACAACTCGCGTAGTTCTTTAGACGAGCCAACACGACACGCTTGCTCGGCGACGCGTCCGCAAGTTTCAGGATTCATTTCTGACAACATAGCATGAGCCTCGCGCAACAAGGCAGGACGCACTGCAAAGCGACGAACGCCTACGCCAATCAATAGCTGCGCCAATCCTTCTTGCACTAGCGATTCTCCGGAAACGGTTAATTCTTTCTCGAATGACAATGCAAGGGCCGACAGCTTACGCACCGCACGTAGCAACACCGGGTGGGTTTCACGTGTTCGATCAAACACACTAGGATGGCTACTTGTGCGCTCACACATGATTAACGATTCTGCCAATGAGTCTAAATCAATCATTACGAAATCGCTGCATTGAATCAATTCTCGCCCTAACAGTGCAGATGAAGGCGTTTCAACAATTACGCCAACCTCAACAGGATGCGGCACACTAAAACCTTCAAGGCGCAATTCTTCGCGAGCGGACTCGGCACAATTGCGGACTAAAACAATGTCGTCGGCATCGATTACAAACGGCACCGCCACTCGTGCTATACCGTCGCCTGTTGCACGCAAAATAGAACGCAGTTGACGCTTGAGCAAGTCAGGAAACTCACGCAACAAACGAACTCCGCGCAGGCCCATCACTGGATTAGCCTCATCGTCGGAATAAAAGGATTGAATACCCGATGTCGACTTTAAGTCTGGCAAGCGAAAACAAACGCGTTCACTTGCGGCAATCACCTGACTATAAAGTACAGACAACGAATCTTCGCGTGGACGTCCTTGCCGTTGAATAACTGGCAACTCGGTACGGTAAAGGCCCAATTCAGTAATGCCGACCGCTTTTACTTGTTTAGCTTCGGACGGTGATGCGACTGCGGCTGTTAAGTGCACAGTTGAATTATCGCTAAGCACCGGTGGCGCCATTATCTCGAATCCGCCTTCAGGAGAGCGACCCTGTGCCGAATTAACAATCTCGCTAGTTGGCTCGATGGTAATTACGCCATTGTCACCGTCGACCATTACCCGCTGCCCTTCGTGAAGACTATCTTGCAGTGCACCAACGCCAAGAATAGCCGGGATGCCCGCCGCTGAAGTCAGGATTGCGCCGTGACTTTCGAGACTGCCCTCTTCGGCAATAATACCCGTTAATCCTTGGTCGAGTGCTTCGGTCAAGTCACTTAAAGACAATTCACGCACCACCAAAATACCACCTTGCCTATCTTCGTCTTTCTTTCGTTCGCTAGCCGGCTTGGCGTAACGCACCAAACGCAGAGCTACGTCACGCATATCAGCAAGCTTGTTGCGCAATTTCTCAGACTCTACCACGTCGAACAATCGTTCATAAACTTCGACGACATCACGCAAGGCATGCTCGAAATACAAGCGGCCATCTTCGATGCGTGACCTTAAATCAGACTCAATGGTTGGATCTTCAAGAAGTGCAAGGTGGGTATCGAAAACTTTACGCTGCTCAGCAGTGAAATGCCCCGACATCTGATCACGCTGATGAACTAAAGAAACTCGAGCGGCGCGGGCAACTGAATCTACGCGGGCAAGCTCAGATTCTACTTCGTCATCACGCAGGCGACGATCGCTAGCGAAATCAAGACTCTGTGTATTAAAGAATACTGGTCCATATGCAACTCCTGGGGAAACGGACTGACCGAACAGGGTTTGCGACTTTTTCGAGGTATCAGAGGTAGTACTCATCAACTAATAGATTAACATTGCCAACCTTTCTTGTCTTTCTTCTTTACTAGTGGGAAAAATAGTGTATTATTTGCGCCACCAACGGGGAGTAGCGCAGCCTGGTAGCGCATCTGGTTTGGGACCAGAGGGTCGCAGGTTCGAATCCTGTCTCCCCGACCAATAAATAAAAAAACCCACCATCAGCAATGATGGTGGGTTTTTTTATTGTTCTGTAAATTACAGAGAAACTCCCGCCGAGATATGCCCTGCGGACATCACGCCGATTGTGCGAGCACAAGCTTCGCTAAGAGCAGCATCACCTTCTGTCATTGCTGACTGGAAATAAGTAGCATCAACTGCAACACCAGTACGAGCAAACATGTTCGACAAAGCATTTGCACTTGCAACGCGCACCTTAGAGCTACGCTCGGTATCGGCCATAACGCTAATGAGTGCATCAGCGACATCGCTTGATGCTCCGGCATAGCCAAGGGCCATTGCTGCCGGCACAGCCACCATGTCGTCGCGGTTTAAAGCGCCCACTAGAGAGCCAACAGCACTATCTGCCATACCAGCGTGTGCCGGGTGAAGAAGAGCTGTAGCAGCTGCGGCAGCCATGTCGACATAAGCCTGACGTGCTGAACTAAGATCACCGAAGCTCTCCATGACATCATAGGCAGTAAGCTCTTCTTCGCCTAAGATATGAATCGCAACATCAGAGAAGCGCGGGTCGGCCTTGATGTTCTTGCTAACGCGAGATGCGTAAAGATCGGGAAGCACGTCGGCGATTACAAATGCATCAACATTTGCAGCCAAGTGCATGTTCACCAAACCAGCTGCACCATCTGCAGAAACAATTGCTGAAACGCCCATGTCGTTAAGAGCCACTCTCATGCTATTTGCACGAACACTATCACCATCGATAATGTGAACGATACGCCTTGATTCAAGGCGAACTGCTGAAGCCAAGTTTTGAACCACACTAGAGCCTTGTTGACCACGATTAGATAGTGCAACTGCTGCAGAGTGGCTAATCATCGGCACGTTACTGGCCATTGCGCTGTAGAGTCCGCTCCAGTCGCGATTACCGGCACCGTCTAGCACAGAGATTAACTGCTGTGCAGTTGCAACCATGTCGCCGTTGACAGCGTACTCGAGACCTGCATTGATTGCAGGTGTAGAAAGTGTAAGCAAAGCATTGCGTTGGGCTGCTGCCTGCACTGCACCACCCTCGATGCCATTGAGGACAGCAACTTCGCTAGCGTAGATAACGGCAAGTGCAGCACTTGTGTCTTCACCAAGCTCGCTGGCACGTAACATCATGCGCTTTGCCCATTCAGAAGCCACTAGTGCTTGAGGCACATCGTAAGCCACCAAGTTGCGGCCATCGATAGAGAACATCGCACCGTGATTTTCAATTGATGACATGCCGTTAGCGTCATGGTTAAAGAACGACCATGCTTGAGCAACAAGCTGCGAAGAAGCTGAGGCGCTTGATTGCAACATCTCAGAAGCAAGAGCACGAACGGAGCCATCGGTGTCGTTGACTGCCATGTCGGAGATTAATGCAGACGCGCGCCGGTCGTTAAGAACGTTTAGCGCGTGAAGTGAGCCAAGGCGAACTTCAACATTGGAAGAACGTGCCGCTGTCATCAGCGGCATGACAACATTTGCACCCATACGAGATAGAGCATAAACAGCAGCAAGGCGACGACTTTCGTCTGAGTCACCTAGTGCATGGACCAACGGCACTGCTGCGAATGGTCCGTAGTTTTGGTGAAGAGCGAAAATCGCTTTCGCGCGATCTTGGTAAGACTCGCCAAAACAAGCCTCGGCAGCTTTAGCAGCTGCATCAGTGTCGCGCATTGCAGCACGTCCGCTAGTGCGAGCTGCAGTGAGCATTTCGCGCGCAAAAGTTTCGAACTCGCCGCCAGCGATTAACAACTCAAGAAGTGCATCTTCGCTTTGGTGAAGCAGAAGAAGCGCGTCAGCGTTGCTTGGGTTCTCGGAAACTATTTGACGAAATTTAGACTGTGCTAAATCGAAGTTACCATTGTGGAATGCAACCATGCCCTGCTCGAAGAGATTTGAATCGTCTTGAGCGGATAGTTGTGTTGCTGAAGTAAGGGAAATTGCTAAACCTAGAACTAGGCTAGTCGAAACGCGAGTGAAGCTCATTTGATGTTTGAGAGTTCTGCTAATGCGGGATGAACAAAGCATGAGGTGGATGACCAACATGCGTAGGCAACATGATAAACAACACTTAGCTGTGGTCAAGTGCGAGAATGCACTACATTTCCCAGGACCGAAGATTTCTTCGCGCCGGTCGTTGAAGGCCACGTCGATGTTTCGCCAAGCAAATGAGCATCAGCCAACAGGGCAAAGGCGACTGCTTCTCGCTGATCAGCATCAAATCCGAGCTGTGAATAGTCGCGAAACTCGATAGCAGGCATCTCAAAACACAACGCTGCGACTAAGGCACGGTTATGCCGTCCGCCACCACATAAATATATCTGCTCTGGCGCTAGACCTTGACTGATTAGTGAGGACGAAACCCCGTAAGCCACTACTTTGCATATTGTTGCGAGAATATCTTCATCCGATAATTCTGAATGAAACTCGCAAATCTCTTCAAGCCAACTGCTGCCGAACAGCTCTAAGCCGGTGCTCTTCGGAAGCCCCTTGGCAAAAAATGGTTGAGCGATGAGCTCTTGAAACAGCTTGGCATTGACCGCACCTGAAGCCGCCAACTCTCCATCGATATCGCACTTCAACCCTAAATTTCGACGCATCAATGCGTCTAGTGGCCCATTTGCAGGTCCACAATCCCACGCTAAGGGCGATTTACCTGGACGAAGGTAACTGACATTGGCAATCCCACCCAAATTAAGGATAGCACACTCTTTGCCATGCCTAGAATGGAGAACCCAGTCGGCAAACACTGAAATGGGTGCGCCCTGGCCGCCGGCATGCAAATCTGCTTGGCGGAAGTCGCCCACGACTGTTGTAAGGCAGCGATCAGCGATGGTCTGTAAATTGCCGAGCTGCAAGCTACCTTGTTTGGGGTCGCCGTCATGATGAAAAACTGTTTGCCCGTGACTAGCGACACAATCGAGTTCGGCGACTTCGACGTCATGTTGTTTCAAAAAAACATTTACACAATCTCCGAAAAAAAGCGACAATTTTTCGTCGAGTCGCGCCAATGGACCGTTTAAGTGCGCAACAAATTCATGCACATCTCTTTGCAGCTCTTTGGTGAAAGGCAATTCGCCAGAGCAATCTACGGCGACTTGACGCTGTTGGCCGCGTCCGGTAATCCGCACCAAGGCTAGGTCGACCGCATCTGCGGAAGTCCCCGAGCTCATACCTAAGATGAGCCGTGAACTTTTTTCGGACATACTACTCAGGAAGATTTAACTTCCAGCCGACACGCAATAAGGTGTTCCTGCCATCTACTAATAAGTCTTTATTAGACGCAACAATTTTTTCTAGGTACTCGTGTTTACCAGGGTAGTACTTGCCAGCGATTTCATAAAGTGAATCGCCGCTGACGACTACGTGAATATTTTGTAAGTTTACTGCAACCGCTTCTTTAGCGGATGGCTTTACCTGAAGTGTGTGTTTTGCCGGAAGGACCAAAACGTCGCCAATGGCTAGATTAGATGCAATAATACCCGGATTAAGCTCTTTGATTTTATCTACGTAACGTACGCTACCCAATTCGTTTTGTGCGATCATTCCGAGAATGTCCCCGCGCTGAATCGTGTAAAGAGTCTTGTCAGGAAGATGCGCAGTGCCTAGACGTTCTTCAACAACAAGGCCAGTAACCGCAACTGTTGCAAGCGCTTCAGCTTTGGGAGCAACCACGAACTCTTGTTTGTCTTCAACAAGCAAATGTTCTTTGGGCTGTTGCGCAGTATTCTTTGGCCACTGTTGCTCTGCAACGGGCACTTCAACAGCCACTTCTTCTAGTGGTATGAAAAGCACTTCTTGCTCGCTAGGTGTTAGCCCTTTGAAGATGACAATGGTGAGCAACACGGCGACTAAGCCGAGTGCTCCAGTAATGATTCGTTTTTCTAGATGTCCCATGTGTTCCCTTGGTCTATACAATATATAGTATTAAAACGAAAATCCAAGTAAAAATATAGTACCACTACATATTGTGGTCACTTTCTTCAAATTGCGGACCTTGTGCCACAATCCTTTTTAGGGTCTCTGTAATTCCGTGCGAGCGGTATGGAGAAAACACCCAAACTCGACGCAACCACAGTCGGCGTAAAAGTTGTTTTGCCTCGGCGTAAGTCATCTCGTTTGGAGCAAATCGTGCCAAGTACTTGAGTGCCGCCGAACGATCAACATTAGCGAGGATATTGCTAAAAATCACCCGCGAAAGAGCAGATGGCGACCACGACGCCCCGAAGTCAATAATTTGCACTTTTAAACCGTCACCTAACAAAATATTCTGCCTTTGACGCAAGTCTAAGTGATAAACCTTGCGCTGGTGCAGTTTTTCAATCAACGAGAGTAAATCATCGGCGATGCGACGAGGTGCAAATACAAAGTTTTCGATTGAGAGTGGCTCTCCTGACATAAAACTCATGCTGAAGGCACTACGGTCGATTTTTTCACGCACCTGAGGCACCTGTTCGAGACCATCAAGCATGAGCATGATGCGGTATTCGCGCCACATCAACATTTTTGCCAGCCATCGGCTATAAAACGGCAGGCCATGACAGTCTTTGACGATGCGCCTTTCACCGCTGGCATCGACGGACAACCACACAGATGGCTTTAGCCGCGAGTCACGACTAAGTTTAGTGAGCTGGGTGGCCTGCAGCTGCTTTCGCGACCAATTGTGCACCACCGGCTCTACCATCTACTGCACTAATCCTACGAGAAATGAAGTCCAGCTTTCTACGAAGTAAATTGCGGCAAGGGCGATGGCAAATGCCCCCCCCCATGACAACTCATGGTTTTCTTTAAGCAGTGAAAAAGAGAAGCTACGCTCTTGGCCACTGCGCCACGGAGTGATACGTGGCCAGAAATTTGGGACGTTAGCGGCGTGTTCATCGAGAAGATCGCCGAATAGTTCTTGTAAACGCGGGTACTCGCGCTTCATTTTTCGGGGAAAATAGAATGAGAAGAAGCACACGATTAACAGCAACGCAAAACCCCAAATGTATTGTCCGCCCGGGCTATCACTGTTTCCTGATGCCAGAGACACACCGACCAAAGCGATGAAGCTGCCAAGGTATGCTGGATTGCGTGTGTAAGCGTACGGACCGGTAGTGACCATCAAGGCGTTTTTGTCAAGATAGCCAAAGGCCCACATCCTGAGTATCCACGCTAATAGCACCAAACAGGCGCCTATCACAAACGTGACGGGTCTGGGGTCAGCAAGGGAGATTAGCGCTATTGAGCTGAGATAAAC
>JAPYTC010000063.1 GCA_029941685.1 Planctomycetota bacterium
GTAGGCAAGTGTTCATCGAGAGTGGGCATTGAATTAACGCGCGATGTCGAGTCATTAAACGTTGCCACCGCCGCAGCGATTTTTGCCCATCAATTAAAGAATCATGTATGAGCCGTTAGCGTCACGCATGCGTCCGCGAAATCTTGATGATTTTGCTGGACAAGAGAAGTTAGTGGGCGAAAACGGTTCTCTACGCATGATGTTCGATGGCGGAGAATTGGGGTCGATGGTGTTTTGGGGGCCTCCGGGGTGCGGGAAAACCACTTTGGCGCAAATGCTTGCCGAACGCTCTGATCTGAACTTTAAACCGTTTTCGGCGGTGTTAAGTGGTATCAAAGAAGTGCGCGAAGCTATGCAACAGGCCAAGCTCGAACGTCAGCAAACGCAGCGTCCGACTTTGGTATTTGTCGATGAGATTCATCGTTTCAACAAAGCGCAGCAAGATGCGTTTTTGCCATTCGTTGAGGCCGGCGACATTGTGCTAGTCGGCGCGACCACCGAGAATCCATCCTTCGAAATTGTGGGGCCGTTGTTGTCGCGGTTGACGGTGCATATTCTTGAACCGTTATCCGAAGACGACATCGTGGCGTTGTTGCGCACAACTTTATCCGACGCCGAACGCGGATTGGGCGCGCGACGTTTAGAGCTAAGCGACCAGCAGCTGCAAATGATTGCCCACGTCGCCAGTGGTGATGCGCGCCGTGCTTACACCATCATCGAGTCTGCGGCGCGGCTGTGCGATGTGGGCATTACTTTAAGTGACGACGACTTGCAAAAGGTGTTGGCCGGTCGCGCGCTGCTTTACGATAAAGGTGGCGATAAGCATTACGATTTGATTTCGGCCTTGCATAAATCGATTCGCTCTTCAGATCCTGATGCCGCGCTTTATTGGTTGGTGCGCATGCTGCGTTCAGGCGAAGATCCGATGTTTTTGGCGCGGCGCTTAGTGCGCATGGCTAGTGAAGATATTGGTCTTGCCGATCCTAATGCTTTACGTTTAGCATTAGCGGCGAAAGATTCGATGCATTTCTTAGGCGCACCTGAAGGAGAATTGGCGTTGGCCGAAATTGCAATCTATTTGGCTGTCGCACCTAAATCGAATGCGGTTTATAAAGCATTCAAAGAGGTGAATAAGTTGGTTCAAAGTGGGGTAGCGCACGATGTGCCAATGCAGTTGCGCAATGCGCCGACCAAGTTGATGCAAAATAAAGGTTGGGGGCAAGGCCATGAATATGCTCACGATAATGAGCATGGCATTACGGCAATGGATTGCTTGCCTGATGCCTTAGTCGGCTCGAAGTTTTATAAGCCAACTCGTTATGGGGTAGAAGAGCGGATTACGAAGCGGTTAGAGTTGATTGAGAGTCTTAAGGCTGCTGTTGAGAAAGCATAGGTTAACTTCATCAACCTCTGTGCTAAAACTGATTACGCGCTTCAAGACTTCCGCTAAAAAAAGCTAGCCCGTCGCGAAAACCTACCGCGCGCAAGGCCATGCCTTTATCAGCAGCTTCAGCAAAAACATCTTGAGTAGAATCTGCCGGAAAACCAAAAACCACCAGTTGGCCTTCATGGCGTAAGTGCTTCACTAACGGCGCTAAGTCAACCAACGATTTTGGCGCAACGCCATCGCATCCCCAAGCGGCCATGTGGTATTTATGTTCGCCGTCAATTTGTTCTAGCGAGCTCAAAATGTTTGCCGACGTCGGCGAGCTAACATTTGCCAACACCGCTTCGAGTTGTTGACGCTCGTCAGGATGCAGCACCACATCGACGTGATTGCATTTCATTTGCACTGCTAAGAACGCGGCCAGCGTGCTGCCATTACCGACGCATAAAAAATTTAACTTAGCGATTTGGTTTTGCTCAAGTGCCGCACCTGGAGCCATCGCCTGTGCTACTAACAGTCCGGATGGCGATATCCATTCAGCAGCATTGTCGCCGAGCGGTCGTGGATCGATGCTCAAATGGCCAAGTTGGACGGTGTCGGTAGCTGACATGCCACCATTCTATATGAACCGTACTCCGTTAACCGTCACTCTTCGTGCGCCGTTTTCATTTTTGGGGCTATTGGATTCGAAATGCTTGGTGGGTGGCAAGCAGAGTCGTCGGGGCCGCACACCTATCTTTATATGATTTTTTTACATGCGAAGAAACTCTTGAGATGACAGGCATCTCTATATTTATTTATGCTCTGTTGTCACATATCGTGAACGAACTGGGATACCGCAGAATTGTGATATCTAGCGATTAGGTGGTTCCTAATAAATTTTTTATATAAAATTGGCGTCCAGTCCACGGCGTTGGATGTCTGCGCCTAAGCCCATATGCTTGAAAATAGCATCCATGCATTCATTAGTGCTAGCTCGCACAATATTCGGCATATCCCATTCATCGACACCACCCGGTAATTCATCTAAGAAATTGGCGTGCTGGCCATCGAGCACGCGTTTGTCAAGAATAGTAATCGAACCACGATCATTTTCAGAACGCAGCAGTCGTCCGCAACCTTGGCGGAACATGGCTAGTGCTTTGGGTAAGTAAATCGTGTTACGTTGAATGCCGTAACCGAGTCGCGCCTGTTGGGCGTGCATGTAGCGGTCGGGTGCGCCGTAGGGCAGTTTGGCGATAACAATGTGCTCGCATGTGGTTCCCGGAAAATCTACGCCGTACCAAAATGTATCGACGCCCAATAAAATGCTTTCGTGGTTTGCTTTGAAAGTGCGCATCACTTCTTCTTTGCTTAAACCGGGCATGCCTTGCCATAATAATTGCAAACCGATGGCTCTGAATTTTGGAGCAAGCCGTTCGCCGATGCGTTTTACCAGTGCAGAGTTGGTGAACAAACCGAGGATGCGTCCGCGGGTGCGTTCGCCTAAGTAAAAGAAATAATTTTCGATGTACTCGAGCCACGCATCATGATCTGGACCACGATAGGCATACGGCACCGCGTCTTCTGGAACGCAGTAAATCGCCGCGTCTGTCGAGAATGTTGTTGGCCCCGTGAAGTTATTGATTTCGCGCCCGACGCGTTCTTGAGTAGTTTCGGCAAGTATGTCAAGCCCGAGGTAAGACCGCATCGGCTTGAAGCTGTTTCGAATTTTTGATGTTGCACTAACTAAGGCCGCCGACTGCAACGACGGGAAATAAACATCGCCTAGCCACTCTTGCGGTAACAAATATTTCAGCAACAACAGTGGATGACGACGGCGCGTGAATTCGGCTTCGAAATGTAACTTGTCAGAAAAATCTGCTTCACCGCTTTCGCCGCCTAACCATAACTCTAAGCCCTCGCGCCAGTGGTCTAAGCTTTCTAGAGGACGATGCAGGCGCCAGCGAATTTTGCGCGCTAAGCGCAATTCAATGTCGCCCAATTCTTCGATTGCGGTGCGCAATGAACTGTCTAATCCATTCACCGTATCTAAAAAACTTTGCAAGGTAGTGAGTAACACATCACCGCGTCCTGATTCAAGGTACTCATGAAACAGCGACGCCGACTCAGCGCGTGTGCGTTTACCCTCGAGCTCGCGGCGATACTCGTTAAACTGTTTAAGTTCTGTAGATGTCTCAAATGCAACGGCATCGAGTTTAGAACATAACTCTTGCGCAGTGTCGGCGGCGGCACCTAAACGCGGTGGCACTACTGGCAAGTTGCTGATCAACTTACTTAACATCGGTAGCGCGGCGCGATCACGTCCGCGATTTCTGCGGAGATCTTTTGATAGTTGCATAACATCCTCGAGCTCGATGTCGAAACTGCGCGCCGACAATGCGACTTCATGTAAGTGGTCGCATTCGTCAAATACCACATGACTAAATTCGTCGGGTTGCGCCAGAATAAATGCGTGATTAGTCACCACGATGTGCGAGCGCAACGCCTGCTGGGTGCGGATGCCGGCCGCGCATCTCATCGCCGATTTACCGCGACAGCATGCGGGTAAGGCGCGGGTTTGATTAACCATTGCCCGTGCTTGACGTAAAGTTGCCGGAGCGTTGGCGCTAGGTACACCAGGTGAAAGCGGAAATCCGTCTAAATCGGCGGCGATGTCTTCGCAGTAAAAAATGGCCAGTCGCATCCAGGTAATACGCGCAATAGAACTAGCCGCGGACGGCTCGGGTGCGGTGTCGATGATGGCGCGTCCGCAGATGTAATTGTTGCGACCCTTCAGTAGGCTGATGCGCGGTAGTTGCTCATCGGTTAATCCGCATTCTTTAAGCAGCTTGATGGCGCGCGGCACTTCGTTAAAGAAGGCCTGTTCTTGCAAGGCGCGGGTGTATGTTGAAACAGCGACACGCGTTTCGGTTTGCTTGGCCCACCATAGTAATGGCGCGAGGTAGGCTAAAGTTTTGCCGGTGCCGGTTGGCGCGTCGCCGATTAAGAAATTGCCGTTGTCAAAGGCTTCGGCGACTTGCTGCGAAAGTTCGAGTTGTCCGGCGCGCGGTTTGGCATCGAAGTGTTTGCTGAGACGGTCGAAAAACTGTTGCAGCAAAATATTGCGTGTCGCGGGGTCGGGTGCTGCGTCTTCATAACGTGAACTGAGAATGTCTTGCCCATCATAGGTTTGATGATAGCTACGCTTAAACATGGGGGTGATGGTGTTCAAGATGCGCTCAGAATCAGTGGCGGCAATCTCGCAGTCGCCGCTGAATTCACCATCGTTTAGGGCATCGCCAAACAAATCGGCGGTGCCACTGCCACAATATAGGCTTGGCTCGTCGAGCAGTGATTCGAGTACTTCTAACCATTGGTTAAGAGGGCTTGGCTCGCTGCCAGCCTCACGGTAGATATCATCAAAGCTGCGGGCAATGAGCTGGCGTAATTTGTGCGCGCGGGCGTAGTGATCACGCACCATTGCCTCGCATAAATCACGCGCGTCATCACTTGACGGCATTTTCGCTGCCGAGCGTCCGCAAAAATGTTGCAGGCTGGCGGCAAAATCGTGTTGTCCGCGACGCGGGTGTAAAAAAAGTGATATCGACTCAAGGGCAACGATGCGCGGTAAAGTACTACCCGGACAATATGCTGCGAAGCGTTCGGCGAATTGCTGATGTGGGGTGGCGACTATTACTGGTCGTCCTGATAATTCTTGTAGCAAGTCGCTAATGACGTCGCCGAAAAACGGCAACTCAGCGCATTTTTTAGGAGTTAAGCCTATGTCAGACAATAATTTAGGAGAATTGCTCGGCATTGCGCTGTGGGCAAATGGCGACAAAAAGGTTGGCTTTATTAGGTGGACAGGGCCCTCACCGCTTACATAAGTAGTCGCTTGAATAAAATACACCCCATCTTGCTGGGCATCAGGGCCGGTTGTGCAGCAAGTTACGAAGACGGGGTCGAGCGAGGCGTTCAAGGTGGTCAAAAAAGGGGCGCAAGGGTAGAATACACGACCCCACAAACCCTTTCCCCCCATCAAAACAAGATAAATACAGTGGTAGAAGTCACCGACATCCCCGTAGAAGGCTACGAGTCCGTTAAGCGCGTATACGATGCCGAATCAGGTCTGCTCGCTTTCATTTCAGTGCACAGCACAGTTCTTGGCCCAGCACTAGGCGGCATGCGCCTCTGGAATTACGCCAACGAAGACGAAGCTCTTACCGATGTTTTGCGCTTGTCAAAGGGTATGACATACAAGGCGGCTTGTGCCGGCCTTAACCTCGGCGGCGGCAAGTCCGTGATTATCGGCGATCCGTCAATGAAGTCTCAGGCATTCTTCGAGGCAATGGGTGATTTCGTTGAATCATTCGGTGGCTCTTACATCACTGCCGAAGATGTCAACACTAAGGTCGAAGACATGGGCATTGTGGCTACTCGTACTAAGCATGTGGTTGGTTTGGCCGGCAAGTCTGGCAACCCATCGCCGAAAACAGCGTGGGGCACATTTTTGGGTTTGAAGGCAACATTGCAAGATGTTTACGGTAGCGATTCTTGCGCGGGTAAGACATTCGCTATTGAAGGTGCCGGTTCAGTAGGCTCGATCTATGCCGATTATATTGCCAAAGAAGGGGGCAAGATTATTGTCGCTGATATCTTTGATGAATCAGCTCAGCGCGTGGCTGCTGCAACTAATGGCATAGTGGTTTCACCAGATGAAATCCGCAGCGTCGAGTGTGATGTTTATGCGCCATGTGCCTTAGGCGGCTCGATTAACGACGACACCATCTCTAACTTTAAGTGTAAGGCGATTGTGGGTGCGGCTAATAATCAGTTGCTCGAAGAGCGTCACGGCGATGATTTGCGCGATTTGGGCATTCGTTATGCTCCAGATTATGTGGTTAACGCTGCTGGCTTGATTAACGTTTACGACGAAATGGCTGATGGTGGCTACAACGAAGAGCGTGCTGTAGAGAATATGAATAGTATTCGCACTAACATGCACGAGATTTTCGCGATTTCAAACGAAGAGGGCATTAGTACTGCAACTGCCGCCGATCGTTTTGCTGAGCGCCGTATTGATTCGGTGCTGGCTTCGAAGTAGGTTACGCTGTAATAACTTCAGTGCCATTCTCACTGATAATCAAAGTGTGTTCACATTGTGAAACTCGCACACTAGCATCAGGGTCAACCAGCGGCGGAAAACTCATTACGCAACCCGTGCGTTGCAAGCGCAATAAACTGCTTTCGATGGCTTCGTTGTCAATGCCATCAAAGTAACGCCGGGCGAATGGTAAGCCGTTCATTTTTTCGATGACATTCCATACGCGTTCGTCGATGCCTTTGAATTTGCGTGGCTCTTTAATCACCATAAATATTTCGGACTTGCCTTGCTCATGCACCGAACCTTTACCATCGGTAGCGAATGGTTCGATTGCTATTACCATTCCAGGTTCGAGTACCGCTTTATTCCAACGATCAGGGCACGCCGGAATTGATGGCGCGCAATGTACGGTCCAGCGGTCAACGCCATGGCCGGTTAAGTTATAAACTGGTTTGAACCCTTTGGCCTCAATTGTGTTTTCAATCGCTCGCGATATATCATTCACTTTAACGCCAGGGCCAGCGACCTCAATCGCCGCAGCTAAACCATCGACCGAGGCTTGCACCATGTCTTGATAAAAAGGCTTTTCACCTAAATAAACACTCATCGCATTGTCGGCGACATAACCGTCAACCTCAACACCGATGTCAACCTTGATAACGTCTTCGGGGGCATACACCGTCGAGTCACCTGGAGGGGGACAGTAATGTGCGGCAATATGATTGCGGCTAGTTTGCGCTGGGAAGGCAAGGCCCGCTCCTTGAGACAGAATATAGTCCTCAGCAGCTTCCATGACGTCGGACAATTTAGCGCCAGGCTTAATCAGCGACGCGGCTAACAGCTTGGCATCGCGGGCAATTACGCCGGCTTTACGGTAACAATCTAGGGTGTGAGCATCCATCGCAACGCAGATTATACCTCACTACGGGCGATAGGTAGTTCTCCAAAGATTAAGTATCCCGTCCTGAAGGACCGTCCATTTGGCATGCAAGGCAGTGAATAAAATGGTCTTGGAAACAGGGTGCGGGGCAACAGCAAACATTAATTAAAAAAAACCTCTAAAGTGCTTTAGTTTTCATCCGAGCAAATCCGATATATCAGTGAACCCAATTCACATCATGCTAAGAATCTCAAACGGACAAACAATCGCAAACTACAAGGTCGAGGCCTTCCTAGGCCGCGGTGCTTTCACACAGGTGTTTCTAGTCACCGACGCTAACGGCGATCACTGGGCAATGAAGCTCGGCGATGACAGTGGCGGCGGCAAAAATCTACCACGCTTCGGCGAGGTGACTGTGACACGCGATCCGCGTGCTGTTAGCCCTGACGAGACTCCAGCAGAGGCCATGTTCATCGACCCTAAAGATGGTGCCACTGCCGAAATTCTCGATGCCGCTGAAGTAGATGAATTACTGCGCGAAGAAGCACGTCTCTTAGAACTTGCGGATGGATTCGGTACTCCAAGACTTAAAGAGGTGGTCGATGTAAACGGTCGTCCTGCTTTAGTGATGCAACACATCACCGGTCTAACATTGCGCGAGCGTATCCGCAGCATGGAAGGCGTCAAGCTAGGTTGGATGAGTGATGTTTGTAAAATCGTGTTGGCTTTGCACTCTAAAGGTTGGGAGTGTCATGGCGATTTGAAGCCAGAGAATATTTTGATTAGCGAAAACGGCGAAGTGTACATCATCGACCCCGTTGCTAAATCTACACGTAACGATCGCATCGTTACCACGCCATGGTACAACCCGTTCTTGTTATGGAGCAGCAAAGGTGACGCGCAATCTGTCGCCATCATGCTCTACGAATTATTGATTGGCGGTTTGCCTTTCGATTCGGTGCCTTGGAGATTCGCTGGCACTGACCTCAGCCTGCACGACGCAGATGAAGTAGAAATGAGTCGTTCAATGTTCTTGAGCTATCCACCCATGCGCGGTATCAACGTGCTAACACCTCGCCATATCGAAGCAATCTTTCACCGCACAATGTGCGAGGATGCTTACGACCTGGCGGACCTAAGTGCCGAATTAGAAGAATTTCTAATAAAACACTAATAGTCTCTTTTTCCATGTTTCTTCTAACCTCTGCCTTAACCGGCAGGGGTTTTTTTACGGACGCCAAGCCTTCATCGCACAGCGCCATCTTTCGTGCGCCGACAACTTAGGTGGTCGTCTAAATATATCATTCTTGGGGTTACGCACCCTGCGCAAAATCATCTGTGCGCGTAATGCGGCTGCGAGTAATCCACGACGTAAACGCGCTCCAACTTTATCGCAAGCCGGCAGCCCTTCTTCAATCAACGCTAACGCCCAATCGCATTGCGTGGACAAAAACTGATCAACTTCAGGAGTGCGCACCATGTTGAACAAATCATCTTCGCTAAGATTCGCTTGTTGTAAATCACTGCTCGGAAAATAAAGTTTGCCGGCGGCTAAGTGCTGCGGCAAGTCGATCAACAATTTGGTTAACACTAAACCTAAACCCAAGCGCTCGGCGGAAGGTAAAGCATCGGCGTCACGGCGTTGCGCCAGTGACAAGGTACAACATGCAATAATCGACACTCGCGGATGCAAAAATGCCAACAATTCACCGCGATTAGCCGGGCGCTCGGGTAGTTGCTCAGGAAAATACTTTAAGATTTTGCGCAAATCATCATGTGAAATTTCACCCGAAGCAGTCGAAGCCCACAGCGCCAACAGCAGTGGACCGTCAGGGCGTCCGCGAAGCATCTGTTCGAAAGAC
>JAPYTC010000064.1 GCA_029941685.1 Planctomycetota bacterium
GCCTGGTTCTGGCGCGGTTGGTTTATGGAATCCGGCATGCTTGACCAAGCGATTTCTGGTGTAGGCAAAAACAGTGATCGTATTCGCTTTGAGAATCTCGGCGAGTTGGTGATGCCACTACACTTTCGTGTAACTTACACCGATGGCACCTTCGATGATTACAAAAAACCTGTTGAGGTGTGGTTCCAAACCGACCAAATTGTGGTTAACCTAGACAGTGACAAAGAAATTGCTGAAGTTGAGATCGACGCCCAACGCTTGTTCCCCGAAATTGATCGGGACGACAACGTCTGGAATGTAGAGAAAAAGAACATTGAAAAAGAAGCGGCTAAGGCTGCTGTAACCGAAACGACTAATGACTAACGAAACACGTCCTCCTATACACAAGCTTAACGCTTGGTTCTTCGGCATCATTCACGTCCTGGCAATTGCTGCGGTGTTTTACATGGTGATGGTTAAGTTTTCTTGGGCCAGCTTATGGCTAGGCATTGCATACTTCGTAGTGTGCACATTTGCAATCAGCGCTGGTTACCATCGTTTGTTTTCGCATCCGTCATACAAAACATTTCAGATATTTCGTGTCTGGTATTTGTTTTTCGGTGCAGCGACTGCTCAGAACTCAGCATTAAAGTGGTCGGCCGATCACCGCGTGCACCACAGCCAAGTCGACAAAGAACTCGATCCGTACAACATTCAAAAAGGTTTCGTTTGGGCGCATGTCGGCTGGATTCTGCATGAAGCCGATGAGCCAACTTACGAAAACGTACCCGATCTCCAAAAAGACCGGTGGTTAATGCACCAGCACCGCAATTACGTGTGGTGGGTGGCTGCCTCTAATTTCATTTTACCTTTTTGTCTAGGCCTACTGTGGGGCGATCCATGGGGTGCATTTTTAATCACCGGCTGCCTGCGCTTAGTCATTGAATGGCATTCAACCTTCTCGATTAATTCGGTGGCGCACCTTCTAGGCACCCGCCCCTATTCTTTAGCCAATTCAGCACGCGATTCCCTGTTTACTGCATTGCTCACGATGGGCGAAGGCTATCACAATTTCCACCACCGCTTCGCCAACGATTACCGCAACGGAGTACGCTGGTTTCATTATGACCCGACCAAATGGTTACTTTGGACGTCCTCTAAACTGCGCCTCACCTGGGATCTAAAAAAGACCTCGCGCAACGCTGTAATGGCGGCCAAGGCTAAAGTTATTGAAGAACTTCGGGCTCAGAAATTGGCTGCGGCAATCGGGTAGGTAACTTAAACTGTTCATCCTCGAGTAATTCACTGAGTAATTTATCGCCAGTGCGCAATTGCTCGGGGGTGGTTAAACGCCATTCATCTTTTATTTGTTCAGCACGCAACGGATGCGATTGCGCATCGAGTAAAGTCGTCAAGCCCCAGTAAAAGTATTCCATGGCCATGCACTGGTACTCACAAGTGCGGTCGTCATACGAGTACCATGCACCCTCGGGGTAATGGCGCGGAATGCGTTCAAACTGGCCACCACGCGCGACGTCCATAGCTGCGGTTAATTGTGATGAATCGGGCTCTAAACCAAACGCTGTCGGGTAAACAGCGACATAACCATTCGATATTAAATGCCACACTTCTTCGAGCGTCGCATCAAATTCATCGGCATCTTCATTGAACGGTAATCCATCGGGGTGTGTTTCGTCGGCAAAACAATCTTGCGCGATATGCCAACCGTCTTTTTCGTGTCGCTCGGGGTTGAAGCGTTTTGAGGTCATCAACATATACGCTTTTTCGTTTTGCAGAAACTCTACAACTTTATAATTATCAACGAAGCCGTTTTGATCGTTATCTAAATACTGATACATCACCCACGCTTGATGAATTAATTTTGCTTCAGCAGCTTTTTTATCGGCGAAAACGGTCAAGCCAAACACATCGACTGCGCGATTGAATATTTTATAAAACGATTCATATTCATTTTGTTTGGTCACCTCATTTATCTCTAACTCGAATTTAGGCATAACAAAATGCGTTGGAATAAATTCGCTTAAAGCATCAGCAAGGCGTCGCGCCGTATCATGCCGCTTGTCCTTCTTACGCATCGGCCCCGACAACTCAAATTGAATCGTGCGCACCGCATCGCTGCGATAATGGCGAGTGATATAACCGCCATTAAAATACTTTTCGTCGCCGGGGTCAGGGATTGCTGGAGACGGCACCGCCTTAAAACCCTGCGCGGTCAAATACGCGCCAACACTAGTTTCGCCACTAATCCATTCACTGCCATCAAGTGGAGCGGCATGCCCCACCTCAATCCAATCATTCGGATGACCATGCCCGTGAATATCCAAAAATAAAATCTGCCCATCGCCATATTGCTGAGCATCTTCACTCGCCGCCGCCAACGCATCGTGATAAACCTGCCACACCGCCTCGGCATCTTTATCGCCCTGCGCCGCCTCGCCAATCTCGCGATTCATGTCACACTTAATACGATGCAAAGTAGTCGTGACCACATACGGACGCCGTCCGCAGCGTAATTCAATTTGGTCGGCCAGCTGCAAAGCGATTGTACGCGCACCCGAATCACGTACCTTTACGCCCTCTTTACGGTCGACCATTGATTTTGGTTTTTCATATCCGTCGTGTGGAGCGGATAATACTAGCGGCATGTTACCCTTATAAACCTGTACGTATTCACTTAGGTTTTGCGCGCAGAAGAGGCCTAGAAAAATGTGAGCTATTAGCACTTAATGATTATAAGATATTCGCATGAAGCTAATCGCCTTACTATTGTCCGCGCTGGTTCTCTCCAGTTGTGGTGCTCTCGAAACCGCAACCCGATTGGCCAATCTCAATGAAGTTCTAGTGCCGCAAACACGGTCGTTGCGATTGGTAAATACAAACGGCAATATAACCATCACTGGCCTTACCGCACGCAACAACATCAACATCGATGCTGACTTCTTCGCGCATGCCGATTCAATTGAAGAGGCGCAACAATTGGTCGACGCAATCGACATCACCTGGGACTACACACCCGGCGGAGTAGTTGTGGTTGTGGTTACAGGTGTAGCTGAAAATTGTGGCGCACATTTATCAGTGCAAATACCCGAAGACTTCAACATCGACATCCGCAATGAAAACGGCAACGTTGATGTCGTGCCATTAGTCGGAGCTGTCAGCTTGCGCACGGTAAATGGCGACTTGGTGGTTAACTCGCACTCTAAAGTACGCGCAAAATCGACAAATGGTCATATCATATATCAAGGTAACAGTCGCGATTTCGACTTGCGCACCTCGAACGGAAACATCGACGTCAGCCTATCTGAGCCCTTCGATGGTTCAGGATCGCTCGCGACCACCAATGGCTCACTGCGTATAAAGAGCTCCTCCATCATCGACGCTAAAGTAGCTGGAGACACGGTGAACGGCGATTATTTGATTTACGGTCCATCCCTATTTCCTGATCAGGGTACAGGCTTGATTCGTTTGGCAACGGTCAACGGCGACATTAACATCACCCACGTTAAGGCGCCTGATACGGTAGAATAAGCGCATGCTCGAACTACTTCTCGTCGGCCTAGGTGGCGGCTTGTTACCGCTACTCGTTAAATGGAACGACCGACGCCTGCACATTGCATTGGCGCTGTCGACTGGCATTTTTCTGGGTGCAGTCTTTTTACATATGCTGCCAGAGTTGCCGGCCACGATTGCCGATGCCAACATTAGTGCACGCTTGCTGTGGTCGTTCGCCCTGATGGGCGTGTTAACGATTTATTTTTTAGAGTCGTTGGTGTTTCGAACTCACGACCACGATGATGTTCACCGCCACACTGCGGTGGGCTACGCATCACTCGCCGGACTGTCGCTACACGCGTTTACCGTCGGCTTGAGTTTGTCAGCGACCGAATTGACTACGCCAATTCTAGTAGGCCTTCTATTTCACAAAGCATTCGAGGCTTTTTCACTGACGTCGGTGTTTCAGCTTGCGCATTTTGCACAAAAGAAGGTCGCGACGATGATCATCATCTTTTCATGTATCACCCCACTCGGCTTATTTTTGGGGGGTAAATTCTTGCCGCAACTTTCGCCGCAAGCTACCGCGATTGCTGTGGCACTCGCGGTCGGAACTTTCCTTTATGTTTGTCTCACCGAATTGCTCCCCGAAGTATTTCACCATAAAGAAGACGTCATCACTAAAGTGGTTTTGTTACTCGTTGGCATCGGCGGCATGGCCTTAATCCAATGAGTGAGTTCTTCTCTATCATCTGGTCGATTTTGGTCGAAGCGGGGCCATGGCTGCTCGGAGGATTTTTTATTGCTGGACTGCTTAAAGAGTTTATTCCCCAAGAGAAGGTGTTTAAACATTTAGGACAAGATAATTTTGGGTCGGTACTGAAGGCGTCAATCGTCGGCGCACCTTTGCCACTTTGTTCATGCTCAGTTATCCCAACCGCAGCAAGTCTAAAACAAGCCGGAGCATCTCGCGGCGCGACTACCGCTTTTTTAATCGCAACTCCAGAAACCGGAGTTGATTCAGTCGGCATCACTTACGCCTTGATGGATCCAATCATGACCATCTTGCGCCCAATCGCGGCAGTGATTACTGCGGTTGTTTCAGGCTGTTTGGTGAACAACTTAAACTTACCGCCTAAAGAAAAAGCTGAAGATGTGAAGAGTGGTTGCGCGGCAACAAACGCGGCGGCCAAGCCCTCGTTATTGGCGGCAGTAAAATTCGGCTACGGCAAATTGATGGCCGACCTCGCGCCGTGGTTTGTTTTAGGTTTCATACTTTCAGCGTTCATCACCCTGCTAGTGCCCGACGACTTTTTCGGCGATGTCATACCAGGCGGATGGCTTTCGTTGATAGCCATGTTGTTGATGTCATTGCCGATGTACATTTGCGCGACTGCTTCGACGCCAATTGCAGTAGCGTTAATTGCCAAGGGCCTCGACCCGGGCGCGGCACTGGTGTTATTGCTCGCGGGCCCTGCGACCAACATCACTACTATTCTTGTAATCAAGCAAATGATCGGCGGTGCGGCGCTACGTGTGTATTTGATCAGCCTTGCTGGCGTGTCATTGCTAATTGGCTATTTGGTCAATATGCTCTATTCCACCCTCGATTACGACCTAGCAGAAGTAGTTGTAGTGGGAACTCACGAACACGTCGATGTATTCAGTGAAATAGCCGGATTCGTCCTCGGTATCATGCTTACGTGGCACTTTGTAGGGCGATTTTACAAGAAAACTTAGAAAGTCGCAAAATCAGCGATGTTTGTGGGGACTTTGTCGACAAGTAGTACTCGCAGTAGCCATGACGGAATCCCCCGCTAAACAATTCCCCTAGTCGACACCAGTTCGCCAAAGGCATGTTTAGAGCCATCATTGTGCGTCCAGCAAATGGTAGTGTCAACCAAGCATGGACTAACGATTCGATGTTCGACAAAGAGGCGCTGTGGCAGGCATCCAACGTCGATACTTTTTGCGCAGACAACTTAATAGTCTCTGGCAAAGAAACCGCGCACTTCAACCCTGACGGTTTTTTTGATTAATGGCCTTGACACTCCTGCAGCTAAAGTCGGTCAGCATACACGCATCGATTGTGCTGCTGGCGACACAATTGACTTACGCCTGTCTAAATCAAGCTACTTGTGGCCACGCCACGAGCTTGACGGAATCCCACGCAAGATTGTCACATCTGATGGCCGCCCTTATCTGACTCCGGTTAATGCAACCGAAATCGGAATCGGCTTCGCAGAAACCAGGATTAACGTTAGTTGAATATCCCGCATTGCGGCATGAACATCACCACACTCGGTATTGTTAGCCTAGCAAGCTAACATAATGAATACAAAAAGCAGCCGCCCAGATTAATGGGCGACTGCTTTTTTTATTTTAAAGGAAAAATTACTACTTAATTGAAGCGCCGAAACCAGAAGCTTCAATCGCTGCTAAAGTAGCTAATTCATCGTAGTCGGCGTTAACTTTAATGATTGCTGAACCGACTTGTACATTGTATTCCTCTACCCACGGTAGAGAGGCAAGAGCCTTTTTGACTTTGCCACCTCAGACACCAACTCACGTCATGCCAGTAATGGCAATATCGATAGTTTGAGATACAGGAGCTTCTTGTACAGCCGGAGCTGGCGCGGCAGTGGCGACTACAGAAGGCTGCAGCTCGACCATTGGCACGCTATTGGATTCTGGCACGGCACACGCTGCAAAAACTAGCAACGAAGCCGCACCACAGTATGCGATTTTACTCATGCCCTATCATACGGCACCCAAGCTCTCACGTTAGGAATAATGATGCAGTAGCTGCGGTGCAATAGGTCGCCAGCGTTCCCGCAAGCATCGCACGCAAGCCTATCGACGCAATCTCCGAGCGTCGTTCGGGCACAATCGCACTTAATCCACCAATCTGAATCGCAATGCTGCTGAAATTGGAGAACCCACATAGTGCGTAACTAGCAATAATTTTCGACGACTCGCTAAGCCCTGCCGCCGCATGCTTTTGTAGTTCCATGAATGCCACATACTCATTCACCGCCATTTTCGTGCCAAGCAATGAACCAACCTGTGCCATCTCGCTAGCAGGAACGCCTAGCAACCAGGCGATCGGCGCAAACACATAGCCCAACACCGATTGTAGAGTGATGCCATCGCCCCACACTGCGCACATCAACCAGTTAACGACGCCGAGCACCCCAAGAAAAGCAATCAACATCGCGAGGATATTTATTGACAACTTCATACCATCAGAGGCGCCACTAGATGTCGCGTCTAAAACATTAGCGTATTCAGATTTTGGTTGGCTAACATCTTTACCCATCGTTGGCGATTCTTCAGTCTCAGGAAAGACAATCTTCGCCATCGCCAATCCCATCGGCGCCGACATTACTGATGCGGCTAATAAGTGTCCTGCAACATTCGGCACTACCGCACCCATCATTTCTACGTAGATTGCGAACACCCCGCCGGCGACTGTGGCGAAACCTACCGTCATAATTGCACCGATTTCTGAGCGTGTCATTGTGGCCAAGTAAGGGCGAATTAATAATGGCGCTTCGGTTTGGCCAACAAAAATATTCGCGGCCGCAACCGTCGATTCAGAACCCGATGTGCCCATCAGTTTAGCCATTACTTTGGACATTGAGCCAACGAGTATCTTTACAAGCCCAAGATGATGCATCAGTGTAAACACGGCACTGAAAAACACAACAGTAACAATAACAATCGCACCGAAAATTGCGTGACCGCCATCTAGGCCTAAAGTGGATTCGCCGAAAACATCTTTGCCAGCTACTTTCGCTATGTCGATTAAGCCGCGCACAAAGCGCTGAGCCCCGTCGAAGAATAAGGCGCCAAATGGTGTTTTCAGAACGACAAAAGCGAGCGCCCATTGAATAGCTAAGCCGCTAACAACAGTACGCCAGTTGATGGATTTGCGGCTACTGCTTAATAGGTAAGCGAGGCCGATTAGGCAAAGTATTCCGAACAGTGATTGCATCTAAATTAATTACTGACGATAGCTTAACGCGTCCTTATGCTAGGCGCATGGCCCACACCCGCAGAACCTTCCTTAGCAATTCCGCAAAATTAGCAGCCCTCGCCACCACATCGTCGGCATTTCCGTCTTGCGTTAGCGCCCCAATCCGCCCCAAGATAGCTGACTTCGAAATTTCACTTGCACAGTGGTCATTGCATCGCGCCTTTCACGCCGGCGACCTCGACAATCTAGACTTCGCCAAAATGGCGCGTTCATTTGATATCAATGCTATCGAATACGTTAACCAATTTTTCCACGACAAAGGTCTCGACGAAAAATACATCGCGCAAATGAAACAGCGCGCCGACGACATGGGTGTGCAATCACTACTCATCATGTGCGACGGTAATGGGCGCCTCGGAGATCCGTCCACGGCACAACGTGAACTCGCCGTACAAAATCATCGTCCATGGTTACGTGCCGCCAAACAACTCGGGTGCCACTCAATTCGCGTAAACGCCGCTAGTGCTGGCACATTCGAAGAGCAGCAAAAACTAGCGGCTGACGGTTTGGCCAAACTAGCTGATTATGGCTCAGAATATGGGTTGAACGTAATTGTAGAAAATCATGGTGGCTACTCTAGCAACGGCAATTGGCTGGCTGGGGTAATGAACATGGTCGGCAAAGACAACTGCGGCACCCTGCCTGACTTTGGCAACTTCAACATGCACAACGGCAACAACGAGCAAGATGGCTTGTACGATCGCTACCAAGGTGTAGAAGAAATGATGCCGTTTGCTAAAGCTGTATCTGCGAAATCTCACGCCTTCGATGAAAATGGCAACGAAACTAGCACCGATTATTACCGTATGGTCGAATTGGTATTGCGTTCAGGTTATGCCGGGCACCTCGGCGTTGAGTACGAAGGCGGCAAGCACAGCGAAGATGATGGTATTCGTTTAACTCGTGATTTGTTACGTAAGGTTCGCAGTGAACTTCCAGAAATTTACCCGCTCGAGCCATGGAAAAATTTATTCAACGGCCATGATTTATCAAATTGGCAAAAAGTAAATTGTCACGACGAAACTTTCATCGTCGAAAACAACATGATTAAATGCGACGGCATCCCGACCGGTGTACTACGCAGTGAAAAACGCTACCGCAACTTCATCTGCGAATTTGAGTACAAGCATCTCGAAGACGTCTCGAATGCCGGTTTCTTCGTATGGTCTGATCCAACCCCGGCTGTCGGCGTGCCATTCACGCGTTCAATCGAAGTGCAAGTTATCAACGGCTACGAAACCGAAAATTACACTAGCCACGGCGATATCTTCGCCATCTGGGGTTCGGCGTTAACCCCGGCACGTCCTCACCCGGCAGGCTGGGAACGCTGCTTACCAAGCCAGCGTCGCGCACGTGGCACCGGCGAATGGAATCACTTCAGAATCACCGCGGTCGACGGCGCCTTAGCCTTATCTGTTAACGGAAAAGTTGTTTCAGCCGGAACGGAAATAAATCCACGCGAAGGCTTCTTATGTATTGAAGCTGAGGGTAAAACCGTTTACTTCCGAAA
>JAPYTC010000065.1 GCA_029941685.1 Planctomycetota bacterium
CCATAAGCAACTGCAGCAGCAGTTGGCTCGTTAACAATACGGCGTACGTCTAGGCCGGCAATAGCGCCCGCATCTTTCGTCGCTTGACGCTGAGCATCGTTGAAGTAAGCAGGCACAGTAATAACGGCCTCTTTAACTTCTCCGCCCAAGTAATCTTCGGCGCACTCTTTGAGGTAGCCAAGAATGTAAGAGCTGATCTCTGGTGCAGAGTAGTTCTTGTCTCCGACCTTTACTTTGACAAAATCGCCCTTTTCGGAAACAATTTCGTAAGGCATGTGACTATCCAACTTGCCAAGCTCATCGCTACGAACACCCATGAAGCGCTTTATTGAAGATATGGTGCGCGTGGGATTAGTTACAGCCTGACGCTTTGCAGCACCACCGACCAAGCGTTGGCCGTTGTCTTGAAAAGCAACAACTGAAGGAGTGGTACGCCCACCCTCGCGATTAGGGATGACTTTTGATTCGCCACCCTCGAGAACAGACACCACAGAGTTAGTCGTGCCTAGGTCAATTCCGATTATTTTTGTCATGATTTTAAATGAGGATTTCCTCGCTTACTTATCGCAAGTGCTGTGCCATGCCGCTTCTGCCAATATGGCAGTTATTCTCCCAAATACTCCCTGATTTTGCGGTAAAGTGTGCGCTCGCCCATGCCAAGCTGGCGAGCTGCCATTTTACGGTTGCCGAGGCATGCTTCGAGAGTAGCCAAGATCACCTGCTGCTCTATCTCAGCCAACGTATGACCGACCAAATGGTCTATAGCAGCTTCATCGGTCAATTCGACAGCAACATCAGTAGCCGAGGACGTATCGGAGATCTGCTCAACGTCAATTTTATCTAGCCCGAACGGCAGATCATCGACGGCTAAAATGCCGTCAGCGTCGAAGAGGAGCATATTTTCAATAACATTTCGAAGTTCGCGAATATTGCCCGGCCAATCGTGAGCGACTAAGTAAGCCAAAGCCTGACGATCGAAAGCCGGGATTTCGACCTGCTCACGCTCGGCCACCACTTTACAAAAATGGTTGGCCAGCAATGGGATGTCACCGTCACGTTCACGCAATGGTGGAATCTCTATCGAAACCACATTGAGCCTATAATACAAATCTTCGCGAAAAGAGCCGTCGGCGACAGCAGCCTCAAGGTCACGGTTAGTCGCCGCAAGAATTCGAATATCTATTTTGCGCGCTTTGTTGCCACCCACAGGAATCACTTCTTTGTTTTCAATAACCCGCAACAACTTTGCCTGAGTTTCGAGCGACATTTCTCCGATTTCGTCAAGAAACAAAGTGCCGCCATCAGCATACTCGAACTTGCCTACCCTTGAATCTTGAGCACCCGTAAAGGCACCCTTAACATAACCGAACAATTCGCTTTCGATTAATGATTGGCTAAGAGCCGCACAGTTAACTGCGACAAACTTGCGGCGGGCGCGTTTTGACAACTGATGCAAAGAATGGGCCACAAGTTCTTTACCGGTACCGGACTCTCCCGAAATCAACACCGCGGCCGAGGAAGGCGCAGCCTGTTTGATTCGTGTAAACAATTGCTTCATACTTTCGGAATTACCGATCATCCCTTCAAGACCGAAACGTTGGTCGAGGGCTTGATGTAACTCGTCGTTATCCGTGAGCAAATGCTGGACCGCCAGTTGTCGCTCGACACGGGCACGCAATTCGCGAGCATCAATCGGCTTGATGATATACGAAATAGCGCCCTCTTCCATGGCCGTAACCGCTGTTTCGGCAGAAGCGTAGCCGGTCATCACAAACACACCGACCTCGGGCGTATGCTGATTGATATCGCGCAACAAATCTAAACCTGAGCCGTCGCCTAGCATTAAATCGGTAATCACTATCGAGAAGTCTCGAGCACGCACACGATCAACAGCAGCCTGAAAGTGGTCGGCAACTTCAACCGTATAACCACTGCGCTGCAACACTGTCTGGACGACCTCGGCATGCGCCAAGTCGTCGTCAACAACAAGAATACGGTCTTTAATCATCGATAGCTGTAGTTAGAGGAAAGCGCAAATGGACTTTACTGCCAGAACCGGGTGACGATTCGAGCGACATTTCGCCACCGTGTGCATCGACGATACGTCGCACCGTAGCTAGCCCCAAGCCCGAGCCCTTTGCTTTAGTTGAATAGTAAACATCGAAACAATGTTCAAGGGTGTCCGCTTCCATTCCGGGCCCATCATCAACGATATCAACGACCAAAAAGGCACCGTCTTTACGGCTAATCAAACTGATATTGCCGGGTTTGTCGGCAGACTCTATTGCCTGACGCGCATTAATAATCAAATTCAACAATACTTGCTGTACGCGGCTAGTGTCAATCCATATCTTTGGCAAGTTCAAGTCGAGATAACTATGCATTTGCACCTGAACACGCTCGGCCTCTGGAGCAGAAAATGCAATGACCTTTTCGATCAGGTCATTGATTGACGCTGGACGGAATTCGAGAGAATCGGTGCGAGCGAAACGCAGAAAATCTTCAAGGATGTTGTTCAGACGCTCAACCTCACTACGCAGGACATCAACCGTGCGAATGGTACGCCGCGCTTTTGAAGAATCTTCGTCGCACCAGTCTTCTTGCAATAAGGTTAGATGCAGGCCAATGGTGCTGAGAGGGTTTTTTAACTCGTGTGCCAAGCCACCAGCCAATCGCGCTAAAGTTTGCGGATCGACAGCAGGTGCTTTTGAACTTTTATCGTTGGTCATCGGTTAAGCGCATCGCGCCCTTATAGAATAACGACGCCCCAAATTCTTAGCATTGTCTAATTTAGCATTCGACCTTTTCACCCCAGACGGCATCCAAACTGCAAACAGTTTCTTGGACGCCGGCGAAGTGATTGCCCTACCCACCGATACGGTCGCTGGCTTGGTAGTTGGCGCAGACTCAGTTGATGGGGCTCTCAAACTGACGAAATTAAAGGGCGGCGACAGTTCTAAGCCATTTACTTGGCACCTTGGCGACCTACAGACTTTGCAAGGTCTCAGCCCCAACTTGGCCGCTGGCATTCATCCGTGGTTACTTGAAGCACTACAGCAACAATGCACGGTTTTGCTGCCGTCCTCGATGTTGGCGATACCACCAAGTATTTCATGGCAATTCGATAAAGTCGGTTTGCGCTGGCCACAAAACATTGATTTTCTAAATGTAGCGCAAGAGTATGGCAAACTGTTGCTCGCGACTAGCATCAATTCAACGGGGCAACCGCCACTGTACGGCGGCGAGCTACTTGCTTGGCTTGAGCAGCGACAGATTCCTTATGCTGCGCAATTACTCGACATGGACGGCGACAGTACACCGTCGACCCTTATCGATGTCCTGCCAAAGCCGACTGTGTTGCGCGGTGACGAAGCGATGGCCGACAATATCGGTTTGTCGATTTTAGTGATTTGCACGGGTAACAGCTGTCGCTCACCATTAGGCGCCGAATTGCTAAAAATCGAAATTGCATCGAGCTGGCAAGTTAACCCTGAGCAGTTATCCGATTTCGGCTTCAATATCGAATCAGCTGGCACCTTCGCCATGGATGGCCAACAAGCAAGTAAGCACTCGCAGCTAGTCGCTTCAGAGATTGGTATCGATTTATCCGAGCACAGCAGTCAAGCGCTCGGGTCTGCACTCGACAAACAATGGGATATTGTACTTGGCATGAGCCATAATCATCTCGCGGCCCTGCCTAGCAAGATGCCGGCGGCATTATTTGATTTGTCCGGCAAAGAAATAGACGATCCTTTTGGTGCCGATGTTGAGCAATATCGCGCAACTCGCGACCAATTACAGGCTGCAGCACAGCAGTGGGTGGCGGAGCTTAGCAGCTGGCCGCAAACCTAAAGCCACAAATCGACGATTTGGCCTGTCGATGAAGCAGCGAACATGTGCTGCTGAAAGCCGAGATCGGATAAGCGGCGAGCAACTTCGGCCAGCAACCGCAAGTGGCCAAGTTTTTGGGTTTTTGGCACTAGAATCATGACGATTACCGTAGTGACAGAACCATCAATAGCTTCAAATTCGAGGCCTTCTGGCATGACCGCCATGCCAACCATAAGGCTAGGCAGACCGTCTACAGTGGAGTGAGGGACAGCAACACCGCCATCCATACCCGTAGACGCTGATTTCTCGCGTTGCAACACTGCTTTTACCGCTGCATTGGTGATTGTGGCGTTACAGCCATTGGCTTCGCAAATCTGGCGGCACAATAGCTCAATTAACTGCCATTTATCAGAGGCAGCAGGTCGAAGCATCACAGCTTCGGGCTTTAGGTACGTGGCGACTCGCATCGAACCATTAGGATACTTCAAAAGTCTGTTATAGGCTACACTTAGCGACAAAATATTTGGGAAGATTTCAGGAAAGGATTTCGTCAAAATAGTTCGTGGTTCAGCCTTTGTTACTAGTAACCAAAGGTTTAAACTAATGTATCTTGCCTTCGGGCCCACTCCACACAAATAGAGCACATGCTCCCAACAATACTTCTTTCGCTTGCCTCGCTGCTCCTTGCGGTGGCACCACAAAACCCACAGGACGACCTTGCAGTCCCAGAAGGCGTCATCCAAGACGAGGGTGATTACTACACGCTCGACCTCAGCGAAGTCGATGATGGTGGCCTAACCCTACGCCAATTCGTAAAGATATGCCAGATTAACACTGGCCTAAACTTCACACTCGACGAATCCAATTCGTCAACAGTGCGCCAAAAACTTGATAACAGGAAACTGTTGCTCTATGGCACAAAGCGTATTCACAAAGACGACTTCTATTCCTTCTTTCAGATCATGATGAAGATTAATGGTTTTGTTTGCGTGCAGCAAGGTTCAGGCGATTTGGCCGTCATAGTCATTGTTGAAAACATTGGTGGCAACAACACTACGATTAAAGCCAATGCCCCATTCGTTAACGAAGAAGACATCCACTTATTTGCCGACAAACCGGGCACATACATCTACACCGTTGTCTCTCTCGATTACGCCAATGCACAAGAATTAGGCACATCACTGCGGACCACTCTTGGCGCTGGCTCCGGAGACAATAGCGCTTTCATGGCACTGGGTGGCGAACAGGCAATTTTGATTCAGGGCTATGGTCCTTTCGTTGCTGCCGCGGCGCGCATGGTTGCGGTTCTAGACAGCAAGCCTGACATTGTGCAGCCCGAATTCAAGAAGGTTCGCCTATTCGAAGCTTCGGCCGAAGAGCTTGCTGAAATTCTTGGCGAATTAGTGACGAGCTTGCAAGCTGTACCGCAAAACGCTACGAGCAATCGCAGCTCTCGAAACAGTCGCAGTACTTCTTCAGCCTCTGCTAGTGGCATCGAGACAACAGTAACGGCCTACTCGCAAGACAACTCGCTGCTCATTACCGCAGACCCCGAGTTAATGCCAAGCATTCTTGACTTGATTGCACAACTAGATACTACCGTTGAAGACCCTCAATCAAACTATCATCTTTATGCCCTGCAGTACCTGGCAGTAGATGCTCTCAATGAAGCCCTAGAAAATTTCATCGATAGAGCAGAGCAAGAAGAGGAGCAAGCGCGAAGCAATACCAGCAATGCGCCGCAGCGCCAAGGCATTGTTGTCGAGGCGCATGCCGCCACCAACTCTTTGTTGGTCATGGCGACTAAAAGCAAGTGGTTAGAGCTAAAAGCATTGCTCGACACACTCGACCGTCGTCAGCCACAGGTGCTGATAGAAACGGCATTGATCGAAGTCAGCTCCGACTTCTCTAAAGAGATTGGCATTGAATACGCCAAAGTAGAAACACCAACTGGCAACACACAAAAAGGATTTGTGTTTACTTCCGTCGGCATCTCAGTCGGCGACACCATTGGTGAGGCACGATTGCCGTCCCCAACTGCTGCTGGCTTAACCTTTGGCATTTTCGACGGCGAAGATCTAGGGATTCCATTCATTTTGCAAGCAGCTCAAGCACGCAACGATTCGAACATCCTGTCCGTGCCGTCGATATTGGTTGCCAACAACCAGACGGCAACTATCGAGTCCTCTGACCAAATTCCTTACCAAACATCTAATGCGGTTCAGGGTGCTGTTTCAGCCGACGTTCAATATGCTACGGCGGGTATCACGTTAAACATCTCGCCTTCAATCTCTGCCGAGAAATACCTGCGCTTGAACATTAGCCTCGACGTTAGTGCCTTCCGTGGCGAGTCCTCGGGCAGCCTGCCGCCACCTACGGTCTCACGCAAGATTACCACTACAGTGACGCTGCCTGACGGCGCTACTTTATGGCTCGGCGGTATTATCCGCAACGACACTACTGAAAGCGACAAAGGCATCCCATACTTGTCTGACATCCCTTTGATTGGTTGGCTGTTCGGCTCTAACTCAAAAACAGAGATTAAAACGACTTTGTTCTTCTTCTGTACACCACGTATTCTTGAAGACTTCGAAGAGCTCGGCGACATCTCCGAAAAAGGTAAAGCTCGTGCCGCTGACACTATCGGCCTCGATCGTCTGCGCATGATAGATCCGACATTCGATCTAGAGTACCCGGCCGACATCATCCTTCCGCAAGACGAAGACCATGATGGCGAGACCGACACTGCACATCTCAATTTGTCTTCATTCGCTAGTCCGAGTTACTCGACATCGGGTGGAGTCACTGACAACATTTCTTCTGACGGTGAATAGTTGCCATGACTGATTCGGAAACGTCTACCGTGCGCCCCACCTTACACCAGCTTGTTGTCAAACATACTGGCTTCGATGACAACGAGGTTCACAAGCTAACCGAGCAATCAATCAGCTCTGGGAAGACACTCGATCGCATCTTAATAAACCGAGGTGTAGATGATTTGAAAATGCTTGCCGCTTTCAGCGAGCATTTGAATATCGATCTCGTCACCAAGCTTACAGGAACAAAAGTTCCGGCTCTGTTTGTTGACACCGTGCCCCTCGCTTTTGCACGCGCCCACGATGTGATTGCGATTCGTCAAGACGACGATGGCACGACTGTTATCGCTTGTGCGCACCCACTCGATTTTCATCCCCAAGACGACTTGGCGGCGATGATTCCTTCAGCTGTGCGCTTCGTTTTAGCGCCGCGCCCTGAAATTACCGAGTTGATCAACCGCGCTTTCCGCAATCGCTCCGACGGTGTCGACGACGCCCTCGACGATCTCGCTGAAGACGACATCATGGGCCTAGTTGCAGACCTCGACCAAAGCGAAGACTTACTCGATGTTGCGAATAAAGCGCCTATTATCAAGCTTGTAAATTCGCTGATTTTCCAAGGACTTAAACTGCGCGCTTCTGACGTACACTTCCAGCCATACACCGATCGCATGCAAGTTCGCTTTCGCATCGACGGCATCCTGTACGACATGGAATCCATACCTAAGAATGCACAAGACGCGATTACATCGCGGATTAAGGTCATGGGGCAACTCGATATCGCCGAGCGACGCTTGCCACAAGACGGTCGTGCTTCTGTACGTATTGGCGACGGTGAAGTCGACGTGCGTATTTCGGTAGTACCCACTGCCGAGGGCGAGCGTTGCGTGTTGCGATTGTTGGATAAATCAGCACGCGTTTATGAACTCGACAACATTGGCCTCGACAAGCAAAACCTCGAAACCCTTAAACACTACGTGCAATTTCCGCACGGCATCATTTTGGTTACTGGGCCAACAGGTTCGGGTAAAACCACTACGCTTTACGGGGCACTTACCGCAATCAGCACCGGTGAAAAAAACATCCTCACTATCGAAGATCCTATTGAATACCAACTCGACGGAATTTCACAAGTTCAGGTAAACACCAAAAAAGGTTTAACCTTTAGCGCGGGTCTTCGCTCCTTCTTGCGCCAAGACCCTGACGTAATGATGGTGGGTGAAATCCGTGACGTTGAAACTGCCGAGATTGCTATTCGCGCGGCGATTACAGGTCACCTAGTATTCTCGACGGTACACACTAACGATGCACCGAGTACAGTGACTCGACTTATCGACCTTGGGCTTGAGCCATACTTAGTTTCATCTTCATTGGTGTTGGTTGTTGCCCAGCGACTAGTGCGCTGCTTGTGCGACTCCTGCCATGAATGGGTTGTACCAGACGACCATCAACTTTCTCAGTTACACGCGATTGGTATTCAAGACAACGAGTTAAAAGATGGCAAAATTGCAGTTGCCGGTGGTTGCACCGAATGCTTCCACTCAGGTTTCTCAGGACGTACTGCGCTGTACGAGCTAATGCCGATGACAGACGACCTGCGCGAACTCGTTATGAACAACGAGTCGGCGACGGTGCTAAAACGTGCCGCTATTGCTCGCGGCATGCGTACCTTGCGTGCAGATGGCAATCAAAAAGTCATCGAGGGCATCACATCTCCTGACGAAGTATTACGAGTTACCCAACTCGACATGACATAATGCCAATTTACGAGTGGAAAGGCTTCGACGCCAAAGGTAAAAAAGCGAGTGGTATTATCGACGCCGACTCTGAGCGTGATGCGCGCACTAAGTGCAAACGCAAAGGAAATTTCGTCACCGACGTCGTTCAAACCAAAGATGGCAAAAAAGTCAAGGCTGATGAAAAAAAGGGGAAACCGGCAAAGAAGTCCAAACTTCACAAGCGCTTCGATGATGCTCGCGGGCGTGGCGCTGGAGCCTCGCGCTCTAACGCCAAAACGGAAGACGTTGCCACTTTCACCCGCCAACTTGCCACCCTAACCAAGGCTGGCATCCCTATCACCGAAGCGCTGCGCGCTATTATCGAGCAGACTGAAAACAAACGCTTGTCAATTTTGTTTCGCGATGTACGCGAACGCATCTCCCAAGGAGCCCCACTTGCCGATGCAATGGAAGCCCACCCAGATTACTTCGACGAATTAAACGTTTCGATGGTGCGTGCCGGCGACGCATCGGGGCATCTTGACGAAGTGTTAATGAACATGTCTCACTTCATGCAGGAACAAGCCCGCGTCCGCAACAAA
>JAPYTC010000066.1:0-2326 GCA_029941685.1 Planctomycetota bacterium
TCCCGATGTCTAATCATAATACTTACTCTTCCCCGTTGGCGACCCGTTATGCGAGCCCGGCGATGCAACAGACTTTTTCATATCGTCAGCGCACGTTAGTGTGGCGCGATCTTTGGATTGCCTTGGCCGAATCATCGGCCAATCTTGGTTTAGACATTAGCCAAGAACAAATCGACGATCTTAAAGAGCATCGCAGCGACATCGATTTCGATCGCGTTGCCGAGCTCGAGCGCGAGCTGCGTCATGATGTGATGGCGCACGTTCATGCTTATGGCGAAAAGGCGACTAAAGCAATGCCGATTATTCACCTTGGTGCGACTTCATGTTATGTCGCCGACGGTGCCGACTTGGTTTGCATGCAACGCGGATTACGTTTGGTGCGCGCACGATTGCTCGGTGTTATTCGTTCGTTGCGCGACTTCTGTTTAGAGCAAGCTGATTTGCCAGTACTTGGTTTTACTCATTTTCAACCGGCGCAACCGACGACAATGGGGAAGCGCGCTGCGTTGTGGCTACAAGATTTCTTGCTTGACCTCGAAAACGTTGAAGATGCTCTCGAACGTTTACCGTTTCGCGGAGTGAAAGGTACGACCGGTACTCAGGCCTCTTTCTTCCAACTGTTTAACGGCGATCACGCCAAGGTGCGCAAGCTCGACGACGAAATCACTCAGCGCATGGGCTTCAAACGTTCGGTTGCAGTTTGCGGTCAAACATATCCGCGTAAGTGGGACGGGGTGGTGCTTAGCGCGATATCGGCGGTTGGTGCATCGGCAGCTAAGTTTGCCGGCGACATTCGTTTGATGGCGCATCGCCGCGAACTTGAAGAGCCGTTTGGCGACAAGCAGATTGGGTCATCTGCCATGCCATATAAGCGTAACCCAATGCGCAGTGAACGCATTGGCGCTTTGTCACGTTACTTGCTTAACTTGGCGCCTAACGCATTAGAGACGGCATCCAATCAATGGCTTGAACGCACACTTGATGATTCTGCTAACCGCCGAATCGCAATTCCAGAATCGTTCTTGGCGGTCGATGCGATTTTGTTGCTGGTACAAGACGTAGCTAGTGGTTTAGTGACATACCCGCGCGTAATCGCGCAGCACTTGGCGAAGGAGTTACCCTTCATGGCAACCGAAACAATTTTGATGGCATGCGTGCAGCAGGGCGGCGACCGTCAAGAGTTGCACGAGGCGATTCGTGTGCATTCGCATAAAGCCGCGTATCGTTTAAAGGCCGAAGATGGCGTCAACGATTTGCTCGAGCGTATTCAGGCTGACCCAATATTTGCGGCAGTGGCTGATGATTTAGAATCTTTGCTCGACCCAAGTAAGTTTGTGGGCCGCGCTCCAAGTCAGGTGCGTGAGTTTATGTACGAAGTGGTCGATCCGGTGCTTGAGGCGCGTGCCGATGTGCGCGTCCCAGATGGCGAGATTAGTGTTTAAATAGTTTTTCTGCCAATGAAAAAACCCGCCAGCCATAAATGCTGACGGGTTTTTAATGGTTGAGAAGAAATTAAATTACTCTTTCTCTTTGCACTCTTCCGTGCACTCTTCCGTGCACTCGCACTCTGGCTTTTCTGCGCCATCCATTTGGCACTCTTCTGTGCCCATCTTGTCACATTCTTTCTTAGCGCCCATTTTGGCCATCATTGTAGCTTTCATTTCGGTGCGCTGCTCTGGTGTCATTGCCATCATTTTTGCTTGCATTTGTGCGCGCATTTCTGAGGTCATATTGCCCATTGGGCCACCTTCCTTCATTTCGCCGCTCATTGAGCAACCTTCCATCTTGCCTTCGCAAGCTTCTTTCTTGGCACCAGCCATCTTGCAGTCTGCTGTGCCCATCTTGTCACAGTCAGCACATTCTTTCTTAGCACCAGCCATTTTGCAGTCCGCTGTGCCCATCTTGCACTCTTCTGTGCCCATTTTGTCACAGTCAGCACATTCTTTCTTAGCGCCAGCCATTTTGCAGTCTTCTGTGCCCATTTTGTCACAGTCAGCGTCAGCTTTCATAGAGCACAATGAAGCGCCCGCACTGCAAGCCTCTGCAGTTGGGCAGTCAGCACATTGAGATGCTGTTGCAATGATGTTGCCATCAGTGTCGTATTG
Source organism: Planctomycetota bacterium (assembly GCA_029941685.1). Lineage (GTDB taxonomy): Bacteria > Planctomycetota > UBA1135 > UBA1135 > UBA1135 > JAPKEZ01. The sequence continues at coordinate 2,106 of JAPYTC010000066.1, forward strand.
GTTGGGTACTTGGCAAGAGCCTAGTACCAGGAGAAGAGGGAGGAAGTAGCGGATCATTGTGTTGATTGGTTTTAGTTGTTTACAGTTGAGTAAAGCAGATTAAGGTTGGCTATTTTAGCGTCTCTCAAGTAATTCTTGGAGCATTGCTTCAATGTTATCTAGACGACTCTCAAGTTCGTTTAGACGGTGATACATCTCTTCAGCACCATCATTGTGGTCAT
>JAPYTC010000066.1:2426-8854 GCA_029941685.1 Planctomycetota bacterium
GAGAATGCAACTCGTCTCGACCCTCGTACTCGCGGTCAGACTCACAGCCCGACTCGCAGTCAGAATCAATCTCGCACTCTTTCATGCTGCGGATGCCGTCGATTTCAATATGGAGACCGCCAAGCTGACCTTCAATCATCTCAAGAACATGCGGTGGCAAATCATTGAGAGCGTCAATACCCATGTGATGTACATCGACATCAAGGCTGTGTGGCATGTCGTTTAAGTCGTATTCTTCTACAGTTTTATTACCATTTTCGTCGATGGTAATCATTTTGACGCGGCCCATTACCTTGACTTCGTTCTTGCCGTGATTCTTGCCATGAATCTCGTGCAGCTCATGTGCATTGATTTCAACAGAAATTTCTTGTTGTGCATCACCCTTTGAATCGCTAATGACGTGTTCGCGTGTAATGATGACCTTATGTTGAGGCTGTGGCTGTTCGGCTTGTGCGAACAAGCTGCTGAATGCAAGAATTGAGACAGAAATCATGTTTTTTTGGATTGGTTTTGAGGAATCATGGGGGGGTTAACAAAGCATTCGGATAAGAACTTCCCACGTTAGGCGAAAATATGCTATTTTTACCACCTGTGAGTCGCCCCGACCTCGAAACTTTCGCCAGTATCTTGCCTCAATCCGGCAAGATTATGCTGTGCACCCATCGCCACCCCGACCCAGACGGTCTTGGGGCGATTGTTGGTATTTGCCACCTGCTTAAGCAAAAGTTTGGCCTCGAAACCGATTTGGTGCTTGAGGGCCGAATTCGTCGCGCCGAAAACGTGACGATGCGCGATTTGCTCGAGATACATGCGATGCCCAAGGACGGGGTAGATCCAGCTGCATACAACGGCATGATTATCGTCGATTCGCAGCCATGCTTTAGTCACACTCATCCTCCGGCCGGCATTCCGCTACTGGCAGTTTTTGATCACCACGACGGAGTATCCGACGACAATATCGAGCCGATACCTTTCGAATGGGTCGATTCAGAATTCGGCGCGACTTCAACGATGGTTTACGAGTTGTTAAAGCATTATGATGTTGAACCAGACAAGCGCACGGCCACCGCATTATTCTGCGGCGTGCGTTACGACACTAACAACCTACTGCGCGGCGCAACTGCCGCCGACGAAGAAGCCTTCCGCGCGCTCGAGCTTACCGCTGATCGTCAAATTATCGGTGCCATCGACCAACCGCCACTAAGTCGCGAACACTTCCAACAATTGCATCGCGGCATCAACGCTTGTCAAGATTACGGCACATTACTACTTACTCTTATGGACGACGTCCTCAGCCCAGAGAGTGTGGCTGAAATTGCTGATTGGTTTTTGCGACTTGAAGGACAGCAGTGGTCGCTGGCTGGCGGTGCATGCGACGGACGCTATCAAGTTTCATTGCGATGCGATATGCCCGGCGGCGATGCCTACCCGGCGTTGCGTTATATCTTAGGTGATAAAGGTGCCTGCGGCGGACACGGACGTATGGCGGGTGGTCAAATTGAATTAGACGAAATGTCTATCTCGGAGGTGAAAATGCACATCCAAAGTCGTGCGCTTGAGTTTTTGTCGTTGACCGGTGTTGAAGCGCGTGGTCTTTCGGCAATAGAGTAGATATTCACTAAAAAGAATTGACAAGATGCACTCTGAAGGGTATCTTTTTGCCCCTAACAGCGCGGCCGTAGCTCAGTGGTAGAGCTCTACCTTGCCAAGGTAGTTGTCGACGGTTCAAATCCGTTCGGCCGCTCCAAAACAATAAACCGCAACTTGATTCATCAAGTGGCGGTTTTTTTATTGGCTATACACTCTGTATGAAACAATAGCTTTGTTCACACCCTCTGTGCTTTGCGCTTCAAGGGTGTAGCCAGCAGGAATGGTCAGCCCCTGCGAACCGTTGGCGACGATATCAGCAGGTGTCAATATGTTTTCGTAACGCCGTCTGTCGTTGGCCTTCATAAACAAATTCAGTAGCCCTCCCTTGTTATTGGCGTAGTATTCGCCCGTAGCAGCGTGAGATGAGCGATCTTGGATGACGTCAATACGCTCTATTATGACAAAGGTGTTTTCATCGGCGGAGATGAGGTCGTAATAGTTGTTAGCGAACTTGAATTCGACAACATCAACGAATAGCTGCCCTGAGTCGGAAGTCTGGGAAGCGCTTGAGGTCGCATAGCTGAGTCCCAGCAGGAAAGATAAGCAAATGACGAGTATTTTCATACCATAACCTAACATGGCACGAGGCCGTGGTTACACCTCAGCCGACAAATCTGCGTTAGCCTGCAAGAATGGCCCCCAGTTCTCAGGTAGGTCTTCTTCAGGGTAAATCGCCTCAACAGGGCATTCTGGCTCGCATGCGCCACAATCGATACACTCATCTGGGTGGATGAACATGGGTAGATCTAGTGTACCGGGCTGAGGCTCGGATTCGTAAATGCATTCGACAGGGCAAACATCAACACAGGCTGTGTCTTTGGTGTTTATGCAGGGTTCGGCGATGACGTAGGTCATGATTCTTATTCTGAGTTGGGAGGGGGGGGAGCCCCGCGCCTTAGCATACACTATTGAGGATATGTTTCAAGACTTAGTATTTTGTAATTAGATTCGCTATTCTGTAAGCAGCAAAATGAACACCACCTACTTGTTAAGCCTTGTTTCGGGCTACCTCATCGGTTCAGTCTCCTTTGCTTTGCTGTTGGCGAAGTTGCAGGGCATTGACTTGCGCGAGGTGGGTAGTGGTAATCTTGGTGCAACCAATGCCGGCCGCGCATTAGGTAAAAAGTACGGAGTTTTAGTCTATTTGCTCGATATGTTGAAGGGCGCGTTACCGGTATTGGCTGCTAAGCTCTTTTTTGCGGCTGATATCAACATTGCTGTTTTGGTGGGCATGAGTGCCTATCTGGGGCACATCTGGCCGCTATACCTCGGCTTCAAAGGTGGCAAAGGGGTAGCAACATTATCTGGTGCGTTGCTGGTACTTGCACCCTTACCCACTCTCATTGCCGGCATTGTTTTTTTCGCTACCGTATTCATCAGCGGCATGATGTCAGTCGGCTCGTTGGCACTCGGCGTGGCCTTACCCTTAAGTTTGTTTAGTAGTCCTGGGGTGCACGACTCGATAAAGCACTTTTCATTATTCGCAGGCCTCTTTTTATATATAACCCATCGCACTAATATCATGCGCCTATTGCGCGGCGAAGAATCATCACTCAAAAAGAAAAATGACCAATAAAGCAAGTTTAGTTCTCGGCGATGGCGGATGGGGAATGGCCATCGCTTTATGTCTGCATCGCGCCGGCCGTAAAGTTCATGTATGGGGTTTCGACGCTGATTACACGGCCGAGGTAGCGCAGTCGCGTGATAATTCGCGTTACTTACCGGGCATTGAAATTCCTAGTGACATTTTATGGACTTCAGATGTTGACGCTGCGCTTGAAAACGTCGACGAGGTTTATAGTGTGATTCCGACCCAGTTTATTCGGCCGTCACTAGAAAAGTTTGGTGACAAGCTAAATGGTTTGCCGGTTTACTCGGCTTCAAAAGGCTTAGAGTTAAGCACCTTAAAACGTCCGACGCAAATATTGGCAGAGTTTTTTGGCGGTAATGATTTGGTAGGTGTCGTAAGTGGTCCGTCCCATGCTGAAGAAACTGCGCGTGGCTTGGCTACTTCGGTAGTTGTGGCAGCACCGAATGAAGCCATGGCTAAGCAGGCGCAAGATCACTTGTCGTCTGACGCGCTGCGCGTATACACTTCCGACGATTTAATCGGTGTCGAATTAGGGGGTGCGTTGAAGAACATTATCGCTCTTGGCGCTGGCATTGCCGACGGCGTTGGTTTAGGCGATAACGCTAAGGCGGCATTGGTTTCACGCGGCTTAGTTGAGATGGCGCGTTTGGGAAGACATTTTGGCGCGCGGCGTGACACGTTTTTCGGTTTAAGCGGTGCCGGCGACTTGATGGTTACTTGTTATTCTAAACATTCACGTAACCGCTCACTAGGTGAAGCGATTGGTAAAGGCGAAAAGCTAAACGATATTTTGGCGCGCAATGAAAAAGTTGCTGAAGGTGTCTGGACATGCAAAGCCATTCATCAAGCGGCCGATGAAATTGGTGTTGAGATGCCAATCACCGAACAGATTTATGCAATTTTGTTTGACGAAATAAATCCTAAAGACGCGGCACGCAATTTGATGGGCCGTCCTACCAAAGCTGAGGCAGAATAATGACAGAAATACTTGATAGACACCCACAGCCTGCGTTGAGTTTTCTTGCTGAAGATTTTGTGCCGGATAATTTTGACACAATAAACAGCGTGATGCAAGAAATGCTGACAGCGATGCCGTCCACGTTTGATGAATGGCGTGATTGGGTGCAGTGGCGATCTGAGCTCGATAGTGTAGTCGCCGAAGAAGCGTTGCAGCGGATGTATGCCAGCGTGTGCAAGACCAACGACGCTGTTTTAGAGAAAGCGCACCTTGATTTTCAAACTGAAATCATGCCGCTGGTGCAGCCGATTGATGATTTGCTCGACCGCAAATACCTAGAATCTCCATTTCGCGACGCGTTGCGCGCTAGTGGTTTAGAGGTTTATGACAAGTCGATTGAGTTGGGCGTTAAATTGTTTAGACAAGAAAACGTGCCGCTGAACGCCGACGACGAAAAGCTGTCGAATGAATACACGCGCATTATCGCGGCGATGACCGTGATGTATAAAGGAGCCGAGGTTACTTTGTCTGGTATGTCTAAGCACTTAGCGAATCCTGAGCGGGCAGTGCGTGAAGATGCGTTTCGCTTAGTGGCCACGCGGCGCTTGCAAGACCACGCGGCGCTTGACGGTGTGTTTGACAAGATGGTGGCTTTGCGTCATCAAATCGCGGTGAATGCTGGCTTTGACAATTACCGCGATTACATGCACACCGCCAAAGAGCGCTTTGATTACACTCCAGCCGACTGTTTGGCTTTTGGCGAAAATGTGAAAAAGTATATTGTGCCAGCGGTGCGCAAAATCAATGAACACCGTCGTCAAAAGTTAGGCGTTGATGTTTTACGGCCTTGGGATACGGCGGTCGACCTCGATGGCGCTGCTGCCTTCGAGCCATTCACTGATGCGGCCGGGCATGTTGACGTCGCCGCCAAGTTGATGTCGGCAGTGGCTAGTGATTTCGGCGATGAGTTGCGCTGGATGCATTCACAGGGGTTGCTCGATCTTGAAACGCGTCCGCATAAAGGGCCGGGCGGGTTTATGGACAATCTCGAAAAGCGTAGGGTGCCCGTCATTTTCGCTAACTCGGGTACGACCCATGGCGACGTCGAGACTCTAGTACATGAGGGTGGTCACGCTTTAAACGGATTTTTTTGCCGCGACCTCGAGCCAGTTAATTATCGCACACCGCCGTTAGAGTTTGCCGAAGTGGCGTCCATGGGACTCGAAGCTTTGGCTATGGAGCACCTTGGCGAAGTGTATCCCGAAAATGAAGTGCAACGCGCACGTCGTGATTCTCTTGAAGGCATGTTGTCGACCTTTGCCTGGGTGGCAACTATCGACGGTTTCCAGCAATGGATTTATACGCATCCGCAACACACCTCCGAAGAACGCACTGCGGCCTGGTTACAGTTGCTTGATGATTTTAATACTGGCGTCGACTGGAGTGGGCTCGAGCAAGAGCGCGCGGCGATTTGGCATCGGCAGTTGCACATTTTTCAGGTGCCGTTTTACTACATTGAATACGCTTTGGCGCAAATGGGTGCGATTCAGTTGTGGCTTAACTATCGCCAAGATAGCGCGACATGTGTCGCGGATTACCGCAAAGGTTTAAGTTTGGGTGGGGCAGTTGGGCTACCGCAGTTGTTTGAAGCTGCCGGGCTTAAATTTGATCCGCGTGGTAATGCCTTTAGTGAATGGGTGCCACAGATTGTGGCTGAATGGGAAAAGACTGTTTAAGTTTTTTCTATTTTAAACACTAACGATTGTAACACCTGACTAGCATGCGGCTGGCCATCAGTGGTCGCCGGTACATACTTCCAAGTACGGACGGCTGCCAAAGCGGCGGTGTCTAAATTTTGGTGGCCTGAACTCTTGCTTAATGTCACTGCCGATACTTGACCATCGGCGCGAATGCTTACTAATAAAGTAACGGTACCTTGTTCACCTTTGCGTTTAGATATTGGTGGGTATGCCGGCGGCGGACATTGCTGCGCATCTTTTTGAGAGATAACTTCGACAGCAGTAGCGGAAATCTCGGTTGTGACGTTCTGCTTTGCAACGGGTTCAACAGCCGGCCGCACACGCAATTGTGAAGGCATCCACGGTCGTACTTGTTGATAGGTGATGTCGGATTGTTCTTCGTCGCTAGGTAATTCGACAGGCAACTCTAGCTGCGATTCAGCGGCTTCTGGTATTTCATCGCGTGGTGGCACGATGGTCGCTTCGAGAG
>JAPYTC010000067.1 GCA_029941685.1 Planctomycetota bacterium
TTCATAGTGGGCATGATATTGCGTCCAAAGTGTTGGCGCAGGGCTTAGTAGATTTGAAAATAATTGATAGCAGCTTCGAAGATTGTCTAGAGCAGCAAACTTATAAAAGATTTACCATTCATAATACCTCACATTGGTTGGGCTTAGACGTACACGATTGCGGTGAGTATTACATCGATGGAAAGTCACGTCCGCTAGAACCCGGAATGGTCCTGACTGTCGAACCAGGTTTATACTTTTCACCTAGCGACGAAACTGTGCCAGAACATTTCAGAGGCATGGGTATTCGCATTGAAGACGACATTCATGTCACTGATGATGGGCCGCAAATTTTAAGCGCTGGCGCCCCTAAAGAAATTGACGATGTCGAGCAACAGTGCGCAGGTTAATTAAAGATGACAGCATTAATAGTAAATAATTTAGTGAAGCGCTACGGCGACTTTACTGCCGTAAGCGATCTCAGTTTTGAGGTGCCTAAGGGTTCGATCTATGGTTTCTTGGGGCCGAATGGTGCGGGTAAAACCACGACTATTCGCATGATTCTCGATATTGTAAAGCCAAGTAGTGGCGAGATTACAATTCTTGGTGCAAGCACAGCCATGGATGTTCGTAACCGCATTGGCTACCTGCCCGAAGAAAAGGGTTTGTATAAAAAGATGAAGGCGTGGGCCGTCATTGCCTATTTTGCTCGGCTGAAAGGGATGAATTCCAATACTGCCAAGTCTCGGGCCTATGAGTTGCTCGAGCGTTATGGCTTGGGTGATTTTGCTAACGCTAAAGTCGAAACTTTGTCGAAGGGAATGGCGCAAAAAGTACAGGTGTTAGCATCGATTGCGCACAACCCAGATTTCGTGATTCTCGACGAGCCATTTTCTGGGCTTGATCCGTCAAACCAGCAAGTAATGGAACAAGTCATCTCTGATTTAAATAGTGATGGCACGACTATTATTTTTTCCACGCACATCATGTCACATGCAGAGCGTATTTGCGACCGCATTCTGTTGATTGCTTCCGCGAAAAAAGTATTTGACGGCACCGTGCAGCAGGCCAAAGATTTGTTGCCGCCACGAGTGCGTGTCTCCGGAGATTTTAGCGCAGAACAACTTTGCGTATTACCGTCAGTCAATAGTTGCTACCTTGACGAAGACGAACTACTGTCGGTTGATATTGCTGATGGTTGTAGTCCGCAGCGACTCATGAGCGAATGCTTCACTGCACAGCTTTCTTTAGAATCTTTCGAATTCCGTCAGCCTGATTTGCACGACGTGTTCTTACATCTAGTCGGCGAAGAAGCGAAAGTCGCCACCTTACGTTAGTCATGAATAACTCCTTTATTATTGCCGGCCGCGAATATGCCGATAACGCTCGCACCAAGGGCTTCTGGATTAACCTATTGATGTTTCCAATAATCTTGGTTGCCATGATTAAGATACCGCAATTTCTCGAAGAAAAGGCAATTCCTACCCGTGACTATATTTTAATTGATCAGTCCATGGAATTGGGTGAAGTGGTAGAACTGGCAATTGAACGTCAGTATGCTGCCAAAGTCGCTGAGGCGCTTGGTGTTTATTACCTTGAAAACGCCAAGGGGGGAGCGATTTCAGAAATCGATCTCGAGCAGATGCCGTCAGGCGGCCTTGAGAGCATGATGGATGATTTTCTAGAGCAGGATCCTAGCGCATTAGATTCTTTACTGGAGCCAGGGGCAATCGATACCGCAGTCGCCATGATGAAGTTTGGTCTAGTAGACGACGCGCCAGAGTTTGAGTTGCCGCGCCGCCCTTTTGCGCGGGTTAGTGTGCCAACAAGCATTATCAGTACGAGCGAGTTGGTTGACATAAATAGCGACGAGATCATTGCGCGGTTGCGTCCGTATTTGTTAGGTGATAAGTTCTTGACTGCCGACGAAAATAAATTATTTGCGGTTATTATCATTCCTCCAAGCGCGCCGACCCAAATCAAGCGCGGTCCCGCGGGCATGGTGCAGCAATTCGATGAAAAACTCGGCGTGCAATTTTGGGCGCGAAATTTGGCAGACATGAAGCTGTCGCGTTCAATCGCAAGTGCGCTTAACGAACATTTGCACACCAACGAATATCTGCGATTGGGTGTAAACCCCGAAATCGTTTCAGAGGTGAAGTCGACGCGGTTGCTGTTTACTTCATTTGACCCAAGTAAAGATGTCGGCGAAGAGAAAGTCAGTATGGCAGATACGATCCGTCAGTTTGCACCACTGGGTTTTGTCTACCTGATGTGGATCGCAATCTTCACCGTGGTCAACATGCTGCTTAACAACACCATTGAAGAAAAGTCTAACCGGATAATCGAGGTACTGTTGTCGTCCGCAACGCCATGGGAAATCATGTCTGGGAAATTGCTAGGTATCGCCGGCGTGGGTGCCACAATGATGTCTGGCTGGGTGCTGTCGATGGTCGGATTGCTTATGTACATGGCAGGCCCCCAAGTTGAATGGGCTGCGACCTTGCTCGAAGTACTCAGCAACTCCGGGCTACTGCCGCTATTCGGTTTGTATTTCCTTGCTGGCTACTTGACTTACTCAGGGTTGTTCTTGGCGATAGGCTCTTTGTGCAACACCATTAAAGACGCACAGAACTTTATGGGCACGGCAACAGTCATTTTAATGGTGCCACTTATGACGATGGTGTTCGTAGCGCGTGACCCTAATGGTACGCTAGCGCAGGTACTCACCTGGATACCACTTTACACGCCGTTTGTGATGATGAACCGCGCCGCAGCGGATCCTCCGGCATTTGACATGTGGGGTTCGGCAATACTGATGCTAGTCACTATCGTCACTATGCTATGGATAAGCAGTCGCATCTTTCGAATTGGAATTTTGCGCACTGGCCAACCGCCGAAGCTTGTTGAGCTATTTAAAAGTGTGATGACGTCGCTTAAAAATCAATAAGACCGCTGTCGTCTTCTTTATCGCCAGTTTTCTTTTTGGAGTCGTCTTTCTCGCCTTCTTTGGCATCTTTACGCTTTTGCTGACGCTCGTCTTTGAAATCTTGGACGGCCTGCGCTTTCTGCTCTTCGGTCATCCACATAGAATCCCATTTCGCCTGCAATTTATTGTTGTCGATTTTGCCTTCGGTTTTCGACATCTTGAAAGAGCGTTTGTTATCACTCCACCAGCTTGTCCAATCAAGAACATCGGTGCCTAGTTCGACACCAGTAAGAACAGCCAAAGAAGTTTGAACCTCAATGCGCATCCTGACCGTGCCGCGGCCACGTCCACGACGTCCTCCGCCACGAACACTTGACTGGCTTAATTGCAGCAAAGTCTCAATCGAGTCAACCTGGCGAATTCGCCCCAGCGCATAGACTTTTGCAGTAAGCACATCTATATCGTTAGCCGAACTCATGACCAAACCGTCTTTGATTAACTTGGCAGCCTTCTTGTCGGCTTTTTGGCCAAGAGCATAAATGTACGCGGCGTGATATTCGTCATCGTCTAGCAATAACTTGTTTTTGCCAAAAGCAATAAGGCGCTTGAGCGCTTCGTCATGCTCATTGAAGCGCAGTGCTTCGAGTGAGGCCAAGCGAACGTCGGCTGACTTGTGTTTGAGCAGCTTATAGAATTCACCAATTACTTTTTTATCTTGTACGTCTGCTGCATATTCGAGAGCATCAAGAATCACAATGTCGCTTTCTGACTTTATAGCAGCTTTAATCTTATCGAGTGCTTCGGTAGGGTCAATCTTGACCTTTTCTTCGGCGGCTGGCGGCGTGTCGTTATCGGTAGCAGGAACATCTTCGTTTTGGGCGAAGAAGAGGAGAGCTGAAGCTAGGCTGAGTGTAAAAATCATGGTTAGGAAACTAGTCGTAACTAATTTACCCTAAACAAGCTTGTAAGTTTCGCATAAACTGCTGAAAAAGATGCTCAGGGTCGTGTGGGCCCGGTGCGCCTTCAGGGTGATATTGCACCGAAAAGATGGGCTTAGAGCTGTGTTGTAGGCCTGCTACGGTGCCATCATTGCCATTGGTGTGACTAACTTCGAGCCCGGTTCCGGCTAGACTGTCGGGTTCAACAGCAAAACCATGGTTTTGTGAGCTGATATCAATGCGCTTGCCATCGGTGGCAATCACCGGATGATTGGCGCCATGATGGCCGAATTTCATTTTGAATGTGCTGCCACCCAGCGCCAGCGCCAAAATTTGATGTCCGAGGCAAATACCCAAAATCGGTAACTCCGTTTGCGCTAATTCGGCAACAGCAGCGATTGCGCTAGTCACGGCAGCTGGATCGCCTGGGCCGTTAGACAAGAAAACTCCGGTAGGATTAAGCGCTAAGACGTCAGCAGCCGAGGTGTTTGCCGGCACAACAGTTGGCGCGAACCCAGCAGAAACTAAGTTGCGCAAAATATTACGCTTGATACCGAAATCGTAACAGACAATCTTAGGTGCGCCATCAACAACTGAACTAGCTTGCCAAGTGACAGAATCGGGCAATCCCTCAGTCCAGTCGTATGCCTTGGAGCAACTTACTTGCGATGTAAGGTCGACCCCGTCGAGGCTAGCATGCCCACGCGCAATTTTTAGCAGCTCGTCGACATCATGGCATTCGGTACTAAGGACGGCACGTTGCGCACCTAATTCACGTAGTAATAAAGTTATTTCGCGGGTGTCGACATCGTCGATAGCCATCACCTGATTGTTTTCAAAGTACTCAGCTAGGCTACTCTCGGCCGTCCAACTTGAAGTAGTAGGGCTTAGTTGACGCATAATCATTGCCTCTGCCCAACAGCGGTCGGACTCGTTGGCGGCTTCTTGGCAGCCATAATTACCGATTTGCGGGTAAGTCATGACCACCGCTTGCCCACAATAAGAGGGGTCGGTCAGTATTTCTTGGTAGCCGGTCATGCCGGTGTGAAAGACTAATTCGAATGCGCGTTGGCCAGTAACGCCGACGCTACGTCCACGGAAAACGCTGCCGTTTTCGAGGACTAAAGTTGCAGGAGTAAAGTCGCGATCCATCACCGCAAATTATAGTAGTGCGCGTATTTGCTCGGCAAGTAAAGGCGGAACTTTGGTGACTACAAATACAGAACTGGCGTCAATGAACTCGGTATTGTCGCTCAGGTGGTCAAACAAATGTAAATCACTACGCTCACTAGGTGAATTGTTGAGCCATAGCACTGGCCGGACTAGTGAGGAATCTGAGGCCTTGACCACCCAAATCTTGTTGGAGCCGCATGAAAAGCGGTCACCGATACGATGTTCAATAGCAGAATCGAGCATTTTGAGCGCTCGAATACCAATTGGGCCGGAATAGTGTGCCAAATAATTGACCGCATAACCGCGGTGCAATTCAGAGCCGCGTGCAGCCAGCTTCACCCAATATTGCCGGGCAGCGTGTTGATGTAACGCCGAGCAAGATAGGGCAGCGGTTAGGCGCACTTGCGCAGTGGGGTCGACAATCGTCATCGCCAAAATTTGATGAAGGTAGATGACATCTGATTGCTTGGTGGCTATTTGCAAGCCAATGCGCCGGCGAATAGGGTCGCTGCTTTTTAATTCGTCACCAATTTGCATATAACTAAGATTCCGTTCGGAGCGCTTATTAGAACTTGCAGAGACGATATTCTCTAATTCGGTGCCAAGAATTAATCTGCGCAAACCTTGCTGTCGTAAATACATTTTGTACAACTTTGAGATACGGTCGTCGAGGTTAATAGCCGGGTCTAGGTTACTAGTTTGCGCAGCCCAATACTGAATGAGATTGTAGCCATCAATCACCTCAGGAAAGCTTTTTGCAATAACCGAAGTTTGCTCAAGCAATAGCGAAAGTAATCCGGCGCGGCTGATTGCTGCCAGCCATTCTTCGTTAGTGAAAACTCCGTCTTCTCGAAGTTTGGTAAGCGGCTGGGTGCTTAATATTAAATCGCGCACCTCGACGACAGGATCGCTAGCGCAGAGATAAAGTCCGAAGGGGGTGGCTAATTGTAAGTCGCCGACTTGGCAATCTAGTGCTTCAATGTGTACTCCGCTTTTAGTTACGGCAATCACTGGCTGCATGGCTTGGGCTTGAAGGCTAAGGGCGATGGCTAGTGCGGAGAGTATCATCGCTTTATTCCTGCAAATTTCGTGCCGGGTTAACAATGCGTGCTGCCATCATCGCCGCGCCAAATCCGTTGTCGATATTGACCACCGCCACGCCTGGGCTGCAGCTGTTCAGCATGGCCAATAGAGCAGCCAGACCTTCGTAAGAGGCACCGTACCCAATACTGGTGGGGAGAGCAATTACCGGGCTTGCAACCAAACCAGCAACGACAGAGCACAAAGCACCTTCCATACCCGCAACAACTATCACACACTCGGCCGTGCGTAATCGCACACTTTTTTCTAATACGCGATGAATACCCGCAACGCCGACATCACTAATGAGCTCGGCGTTGCATCCAAGCCAGTTAAGAGTAACCGTGGCTTCGCGTGCCACTGGCAGATCAGAAGTGCCTGCGCAAACCACCACGACATCATGGGCCAAATTTAAAGAACCATTAGGGGAGTAAGTGATGCATCCAGCGTCGGGAAAATACTCACCACTTTCAAGTACAGCGAGGACGGCCTCGGCTTGCTGCGCCGTGCATCGTGTAAACAATGCAGTATGTTTGGCCTCAACGAACTGTCCGGCGATGGTCACGCATTGCTCGACTGTCTTGCCTTCACAAAAAACTGCTTCGGGTGCACCGCATCGTAATTCGCGATGCAGGTCTAGTTGCGCAACCTCGCTGCTGTGGATAGCAGTAGCCGCGATGTTATTAACAGCTTGTTCGATGCTAGTGTTGTTTTCGCGCACACTTTGCAATAACTCTTGAAGCTGTTTGCGATTCATTATGCCTGGGCGAAGACGTCGAGGTTGAGGCTGTCGGCCTTGCCAGCAGCAAATAATTCATAACCCAATCCGGCAATCATTACAGCATTGTCGGTGCAGTACGCTGGTGGGGCGAAGGTCGCATCAATGTTTTGCTCGGCGCACAGTTTATTCATTACTTGACGTAGACGAGTATTGCAAGCGACACCGCCGCCTATCAGAATCTGCTGAATGTCGTGCTGTTGACAAGCGCGCATACACTTGCGGGCAAGAGTACTCACTACAGCATGCTCAAAACTAGCACATATATCGGATGTTTGTTTGCGCTCAATAATCCAAGGGTCAGTGAGGCGATTACCAGGCCCGCGTAACTTATATAGCAGGGCGGTTTTCATCCCGGAGAACGAAAAATCTAATGAGTCGCGCTCAAGCATTGGCTGCTTAAATTGAAATGCTTTTGGATTTCCTCCGGCCCCAGCCTGTTGAATCGCTGGGCCTCCGGGATAGCTTAATTCAAGCATGGCAGCTGCTTTGTCGAGACATTCGCCAGCTGCGTCATCGCGAGTTGCACCTAACAGTTGATGACTTAAGGCCGAGTCACTGCGGTATAAAGAGGTGTGTCCGCCTGAGACAACTAAGGTGATATACGGAAAGACAGGCTGCTCGATCGACATTAATGCTGCGTAGATATGGGCTTCGATGTGGTGAACGCCGACTATCGGTTTCTGCCATGCATAAGCTAGAGCTTTGGCAGCGGTAACGCCGATTAGCAGCGATCCCATTAGGCCGGGGCGATTCGTTACGGCGATGCCAGACAGTTGCTCAGGGCGCAGCTTAGCCTCAGCTAAGCACTGGTCGACCACAGTGCGAATTGAGCGCAAGTGCGAACGGCCAGCGATCTCGGGGACCACTCCGCCCCAAGCTGCGTGCTCGTCTATTTGGCTATGAACTACTGACGAAATAACTTGTTTGCCATCGACGACGATTGCAGTAGCCGTCTCGTCACACGACGATTCGATGCCCAAAATATATTGCGGTTCATGCGTCATTAGTTTATTTCGGAGATGAGTTGCTTTGCCGCTGCATCGAGCCAAGAATCCTTTGGCGGCTGGAGCTGCACGTATTCAGGGAATAACTCTGCGACTGCTGCCGCATATACCGCAGGAACGCGGGCGCGATTTGCCCATGTTTTGATAGAGGAACAGGTAGCTTCGCTTTGCTTGTCTAGTAGAAAGTCAGGAACTAAGCCACGTGCTTGTTGATCGTCACCAATGTAGCTTTCAATCATGTCACCATTGGGTGTCAAATAATATCCTGCGGTAAACTTGATGGCGAAATTGGGGTTGCGAAAACTAAGTACTTTTTGAAACACACCTTTGCCGTAAGTGCGCACGCCCATTAATTTGGCACGTTTGTTGTCGCGCAAGGCCGCTGCCACCACTTCAGCACCGGATGCGCTTAGTTCATTAACGAGTACAATCAGTGGCAAGTCGGCATGCGTGCTCAGACCTAAGTCGGCGTACTTTAGATATTCTTCGCCATCATGCGGACGTAATCGGCACACGACCTCTCCGTGTAGAAAATGTGAGACTAAACTGATGGCGTCATTAAGTTGTCCGCCGAGGTTGAACCGCAAATCTAGAACAAGTGCTTTCATACCCAATGCATCAAGTCGTTGCAGAGCCGCAGTCAATTCGTCGGGGGTAGTCGAGGCAAATGACTTTACGCTAAGGTGAGCAATGCCGTGTTCATCATCGATAATGCGTTCGTCACTAATCGTTATAGATGGCACCCGTTGGCGCGTGATATCACACTCAAAAATATCACCATTAACCCGACGTAACTTTAGGTGAACGGAGGTGCCAAGCCGTCCGGTTAAAATGGATGCGGATTCGCTGATATCAAGATGTGCTACATCTTCGCCATTAATCTCAAGGATGGTG
>JAPYTC010000068.1 GCA_029941685.1 Planctomycetota bacterium
CATTATCGAGTGCCGTCTCAATGAAGTCGGCTTGCCGAAATAAACCGCGATGCAGCACCACGCCGTCAGGTAGTTGCAATTCTAATTCGTCAAGCACCGTTTCTAAATGCGCGGTCAATTCAAGAGTGTTAGCCGATGGTTGCTTCTGAATGCCAATAATGACCGCATCTTCTCCTTGTACCGCGGCCACTCCACGCGCTGGGCGTGCACCGATTCTCACTTCTCCGAGGTCACGAATTTGTATTGGGACACCATCGCGAGTTTCTAAAGTTAGATTTGCGATGTCATCGGCGTTTGTGAAGCGTCCGATGCCATTCACTAAATATTCACTGCCGCCGTAAGTGGTAAATCCTGCGGGAATGTTTTCGTTTGCCAAGCTGATAGCATCACCGATTTGCGTAATGCCGATACCGTAAGTCTCGAGACGGGTGGGATTAAGTAGGACTTGATACTGGCGTGCGCCACCACCAATCGGTGTGACTTGCGAAACTCCTGGCACCGACAATAAACGTCGACGGAAATTAGTGTCTGCGAGAGTACGTAACGCGATGTTGTTGGTGGGGGACTCAATAGCGGTCAAACCGATGAACAGCACTTCACCCATAACCGAGGAAATCGGCGCCAAAATAGGTTCGCCGGTTTGCACGGGTAAGCCGCTAGCTACTAGCCGTAACTTTTCAGAAACGATTTGTCGCGCTTTGAAAATGTCGGTTCCCCATTCGAATTCGGCGTAGACAATTGAAATTCCAACGGCGCTACTTGACCGTACACGGCGAATGTTGGGCGCGCCATTGAGGCTGGTCTCAATAGGAAAAGTGACCAAACTTTCGACTTCGGTTGAGCTCATACCAGCGGTTTCGGTAATCACCGTAACCGTTGGCGCAGTCAAATCAGGGAAAACATCGACCGGCGCACGCAGCGCAGTAAGCGCTCCCCATGCTGAAATAATCAGCGCCAACACTAGCACTGCCGCACGATTGCGCAGCGACCACGTAATTAAAGCATCCATGATAAATTAGTGTGAGTGTTCGGGAATAGAGCCAGAAAGGGCTGTTAAGTGAACGACATAAGCGCCGTCGATAACTACGCGCTCGCCGAGTGCCAGTCCTTCAAGGATTTCAACTCTCGCGCCATCGCGATGTCCAAGGCGTACCGCACGACGCTCGAAGGTTTCGCCAGCAGTTTGGACAAAGGCTACGTTAATCCCAGAGTCATCGACAATCGCGCCAATAGGTACTGCCATCACCACATGCGCTTCGCCAGTAGACAATTGCGCCATCAAAGTCATGCCGGAACGCAGCCACCCCGGATTAGGAATTTCATACAGCATCTCAGCAGCATGCGTTTGCGGATCAACTTTTTGCGCCGCTAGCAATAACTCGCCATCAGTACCCGGCAATTCAATTACCTCGCCATTATTTGGATGCATCACATACGCGCTTAAATTTGCGGCCAGTTGCGCTAAGTCGTTCTCAGGTACGCGCACCGAGACATGCAACTGACTTAAATCTTGCAGTTGAAACAACTCGTCACCAGAGGTTGTCCACTCGCCGCGCGCTGTGGGTGCAGCAATCACTTGCCCACCAATCGGTGCCAATATTTCTAAGTCGAAGCTAGTGCCCGTCGGTGACTGCGAATAAGCTGCCAAAGTGGACGCCGCCGCTTTGTCCGCAGCTAGCGCACTTTGGTATTGGTAGTGCGCTTCTTCTAACTCGCGCGGCGACTTTGCTTGTTGTGCATGCAAATCTTTGACACGCTGGTAACTACTTGTCGCTTGGATTAATGCTGCCGCCGAACGTTCAACCTCGCTCGTTGCTTGGGCCTGCGCCGCTTGCCAGGCCGCGCGATTGTTACCCAGTAAAGGTACGCGGATGATGGCTAGTAAATCTCCGGCTGCGACGTGTTGCCCTAAAACTACGCGTGCGCTGTTGAGTGGCGCATGCAAATTACCGCTAGTTGCGGCTACCACCTTTGCAGTGTGAGTTTTGCATGCCGTTACCCGCGCGGTAGCCGGAATTTGATGTGCCACACTACTTACAGCGACTTGTTCGACACGCAAGCGAATCGGCCATTGCTGCTCTTTAAGCATGGTAATACCGTGTTCATCTTCTGCAACATCTTCTGCTGCGTGAAGTGCGCTATGTTCATCGGCATAGACTTCTACGTTAGCTAGGGTAGTAATCGCGCCATCAATCACTACCGACCACGAGTAACTTCCGGCTTCAGCAAAAGTTAGATCTACTAAATAAATGCCTGGACGCGCTGGCGACGCCAACTCGGTATTTATGTGCTGATCGCCAAAATCAAGATTTATCGTAATCGCGCCTTCGTTGCGCGGACTGCCGTCGTTGAGATTCGAAACGTGTAGGGCAAATCCGGTTTCACGTTCGACTACGGCATAGTCGTTTTCGAAAAACAACTGATGATGGTTGCTGTAAACGGTTTGCGCGCGCGCCGGCCATTCGCTGGTGTCGTGAGCATGGTTGGTGTCGTTTGTTAGAGATGAATGGCTGCAGCTACTGAGTAGTGTGCCAACACAAACGGCAAAAGTAAGTGTGTGTAGATTGAGTTGCATTTTGCTTGTTAACTAGTTTTAGAAATCGGACTTTGCAGTACGATATGAAAAAGTTAAGCAAGCGGTGGTCCACGCAAACGGAGTTGCTGATGATGACGGTATTGGTATAAAAACTGTTTGTCGAGACATAAAGCACTCAAAGTGCTGCTGCTGAAATTCACATCAGCGAACTTCGGTGCGGTGCCTATCGACACCGGAGATGCTAGGCCAAAAGTAGTAAACTCAAAATCAGGATGAGTGCCGTCGTGCTGATGCAATTCAATATCGGTGGCATTGCAGTGGTGTTCGTGAACCATGTGCACGGGCATTGCTATCACGAACGCCATCACGAACAGTGTGAGCAAAGACAGGGCTTTGACACGGCGTAAAGTTTTGGCGTTGCAGATTTGCATCAACTAATTTTACCCGTAAAATGCTTGCCGTGTCGTGTTAACCTTAGTATCTCGTAAATATTTGGCAATCTGGGCACCAAAAGGCCTCGCAAGAGCCTGAACGTCGAGTAATAAAAGCAGGATAAAGGCTTGAGAAGGGTGAGAAGGCCCTAGCGTTGATCCAAGTAAACGTCAGCTAGTAATAAACCTAGTTTTATAACCCCGTTACTATCCATGAGAAGATGTTCTTGGGGAGGGAGGAGTCCGAGGGCTTGCACATGCAAGTTGCTCGAATTTTCCTGAGACCAATCTTTTAGTTGCCCCGTTATATCAACCTTAGCAGCGCCATCGAAGACTATGGATGGCTGGTGGCTTACGAACCACTTCAATTCACTCATCTCTAGATCTTGCCGACTACGATTCACGAACTCTTTCATACGTGAAACAGCCTCGTTTTTGTAAGAAGCAAAAGACATGTCATTTTCTCCTAGGTGATAAAAAATACCCGCCAACTCTACTTGGTGGCCCATTGCTTCAAGGTCCGAGATGTTTTTTTGTATAAAAGAAATAAATGGAGCGTAGAGATTTCGAGATTTCGCATTACTGCCATTAGGTGTCCAATCAATAATTTGTGAACCGCTATGGGTGAACTTGGCAATTACCATGTTGGTCCTTTGTTTCTTTTTGACTTGATAGGCAAAGCTCAATTCTGGGCCAAAAGTCTCATACGACCCTGTCGGCCCTAAAGGCTCCAATCCATCGGAAACATGAAATCCTCCTCCGAGGCTGTAGCTATACGGAACCTTCAAGTTGTCTTTTCTTAAACTAGAATACTTGGTTTTTCGCAAATCATCGGTGAAGGAAATCTCTCCTTCCATATTACGATGCCCAGCTAAAACAAAAAGTTTGACGGCACTACCTTCCTTGAAAGGCCATTTCTTATAGCTGCGATTCTTGATGGTTCCTTTGCCGACAGAGCTGAGGTATTCCGTGGCATAATTATGACCGTGTTCAAGTTGGCCAAGAGTTCCGTAGTGATAGTGAAGGCCATTGGCGCCTTTAGTGAGAACTCCAATATGGTTGGTCGGTATATAAGTCACTCTAGGATCTTCGCTACAGACTTCTTTCTGCGCCTCACTAATGGCATACATGTTGTCACGATTGTCCATTCCCCAAATCGTTTTACAGCTTAATTCACCGATATAGAAGGGTAGTGTAGGCAAATTTAAATCACCACGCCATCTCACTATAAAGTTCTTTAGATTAGTGGCATAGTTAGCTTTATATGTTGCATTAAACATATCACTCTCGCCTTGATGCCAGAAGAAACCTTCAACACGATATTTGATTTTCTTGGCATCGAGATCTTGCAAGGCATCTTTTACTAACTGAAGGGCTATGGGATATAACTTGAAGCCGCTTGGTTCATCCGGATTCCAATCACCGCCCAGTGTGGTTCCTCCAGAAGCGCATTTAATGATCGCTATCGGAGCTTTAATATTGTCGCTCACTATTTTCCCGAAGCTAAGCTCTGGCCCTACAACATTATTAACCGGTTGCAGGGTGTTCCAGCCATCGGAACGGTGCATCGTTTCTCTGCCAATAGCATATGAATATCGAATCTTCGATTGTTCATTTCCTGCGCCAACAAACGGAGGAAAATTATCAATTTCTTTGGCATCAGAGTCCGAGCCAACCATGTTTGATTGACCAGCAAAAATAAAGACCCTTAAGGTTCGTGTGTCTTCCTGCCCAAGCTGGCTAGATTGCGCCGCAGAGAGAGGGTGCATACAGCAAAGCAGTAATGCTACAAAACTAATCGTCTTTATCTTCATTAACGAGGATGATACCAAAACCACCCGTTTCTCTTGAATTTCTTGCAAAAGTATATTACATTTGCCTCTATGTACATAATCGCTCTGCTTTCCATCATTACATCTGTTTTCGCGCAAGCACCTTTAGCCCAGCCCAATGTGTTAGTTATTGTCACGGATGATATGGGTTATGGTGATTTGTCATGCTACGGCTCATTGCAAATACCTACTCCAAACCTAGATTCACTTGCCAAGCGGGGGGTGCGTTTTACGGACGCCTATGTTTCGAGTTCAGTGTGCTCACCATCGCGCGCCGGAATAATGACCGGGCGTAACGGGTCGCGTTTTGGTTATGAGCATAATTTGCATTTAGCAAAAAACGTAACGCCAGAATACATTGGCATCCCACTCAACGAAAAGTTGTTACCCGAGTATTTAAGTGAGCTTGGGTATCGTACCGGCCTTGTTGGGAAGTGGCACCTTGGTGAAAGCGTGGAAGGGCACCATCCCAATAACCGTGGTTTCGATTATTTTTTTGGGATATTAAGTGGTAGCCATCCGTATTGGCCAACGCCTGGTAAGCACCGTCTTGAGCGCAATGGTGTCGCCGTAATTGATATAGGCTCTCCTTATTTGACGGATTGGTTTACGGATGAGGCTATTGAGTTCACTACAGCTAAAGACCGTGATGGCAAGCCGTGGTTTTTATTTCTTTCGTACAACACTCCGCATTCTCCTCTGCAGGCTAAAGAAGCGGATCTTGAAAAGTTCTCTCACATTACTAACGTACAGCGGCGTAAGTATTGCGCCATGCAGTCTTGTATGGATGAAAATGTAGGAAGAATAATCAAACATCTCAAGGATAGAAACGAATTTGATAATACGGTGATTGTGTTTTTGTCCGACAATGGCGGCTCCGTTGAAGTAAGTCATGCGGTCAACGCTCCCTTGCGTGGTGGCAAAGGTACTTTTCTAGAAGGCGGGCTACGCGTTCCAATGATCCTTTCTTGGCCAAAAGAGATTTCAAGTCAGGTGTACACGAAGCAGGTGGTCGCAACCGACATACTCGGCACACTAGTTAGTGCAGCTGGCGGAGTTGCCCCGCAAAGCGAAAAGACCAAGATCTTTGACACGGTAAATTTGATTCCATATCTAAAAGGAGAAGTCAACGACAGCTTGCCACACCAGACACTATTTTGGCGGATGTCACTTCGCGCGAGTGCGGTGCGCGACGGTGACTGGAAGTTGTTGCGTCCAAATAGCGAATTCCCGCAACTCTACTTTCTGAAGGATGACCCGAGTGAACTTAATAATTTGATCGCTGAAAATCCTGAGGTGGCTGAAAACTTATTGGGTAAATTAAATCAATGGGAGCATTCCCTTGAGAGAAACCCAGCTATTATTTCTACACCCCAATGGTCTAAGTACAACTCGAGGTTATATGACCGCGAGTACTTACTACAGCAGCCACTCCCAGACGACACGGGCAATCACTGGAAGTTGAGAAAGAGTAATCGCTGAATCTGTTTAAGGGGAAAGCGCGGGGTAAACTGTAATAATGCTAATCACTCTAGTCTTTACTCTTTCTCAGATTGCAATTTTTGATGAACTAGAGCCGGCATTTCCAGATACGGTTTATTCATTCGCAACTGGTGGCGCGAGTGCTTATGGCTATAGTTCTGATACTGCTGTGCGGATGCCGGCAGCCATTCATGCTTTTGTCCCTGCCGCTGATGGAGAGGAAGTCACGGTCGAATTTAGAAGATACACCTTTCACAGTAAGGCCAAATTTAATCCTAGTCTAGAGAAAGCCCAAAGCGGTAGATTCGGTGGCAACACTCGAGAAAAGTATCCCTCTTTATCTATATCTCGATTACATCCCGTTCCTGTTGAAGAGAATACGGGGTTGGCTAGTCGTACCGAGCAATTTGACGGCAAAAAAAATCCCTATGTGATTCGCCGCGCTCCCTTTCGTATCTTCGATGCGATTGAACCACTTCCGAATATTGTATTTGGCGACCCATCTAAGCGTCTAAAGGTATCCGCTGTTGCGAGTGAAGGTGGGGTTGGGTTTCGGATTCAATTGGCACCGCAGCGGGCTGGAACAACGAGTCTATATTTCGATGCAAAAGTCGGAGATAAAACAAGTCACTTAGTTTGGAAAATCGAAACTCATCCCGCGCAGTTGGTCCCAAGAAGTGAATACGACTTCAATTACACCAATTGGTTCAGTTTGCATGAAATTAAGGTTCGGCATCAATTGGAACTTTGGTCAGAAGGGTTTTGGGAGATGTTGGGCAAATACGCAGACCTTATGGCCTATGGCGGTCAAGACACTTTCTGGCTTCGTTGGCCGGATTTTTTTATTGAAGGCGAGGAGGGTAGTTGGCAATTAAAACATGAACGACTCGAGCGCTATGTGCGTGTTTTTTTAGATGCCGGTTTCCAGTGGATAGAAGGGGCTCCGATTGCGAATCGACCTGATGGTGATTGGTCCGCTGATTGGTTAAAATTGAATTTTGGTGGAGTACCCGCTACCAATGATGAAGGTGAGATTATCCTGAAGCAATTTGCCGAACAGGTCAACGAATTGTTTGTTGATAAGGGATGGGATCAACAATGGATTCAGCATTTAGCGGATGAGCCCACCGATACCAATGCTAGTGATTACCGCAAGCTGTCAGAGATTATGCGCAAATATGTGCCGCGAATCACCATTGTGGAAGCAACGATGACGAGGTCCCTTGCGGGAGCAGTTGACATTTGGTGTCCTAAAGTGAATAAATATCAAGAGAACCGCGAATTCTTTTTAGAAATGCAAGAGGCGGGGAATAAGGTTTGGACTTATACCTGCCTAGCTCCAGGAGGTCCGTGGCTCAACCGTCTTCTTGATCAAGAACGTTTAAGGCAAGTTTATCTCGGATGGGCGGGTGTTTTTTATAACACACAGGGGTTCTTGCATTGGGGGTTAAATCACTACAAGGCCGACCCATTTGCCCAATCAGTTGTAGATCATCCGGCAATGCCTAATACGACCAATAAATTACCTGCAGGTGATACGCATGTGGTGTATCCAGGACCGGACGGACCGTGGTCGAGTATTCGCTTTGAGGCTCACCGAATGGGTCTAGAAGATTATGTGATGTTAAAAATGTTGCAGGAAAAGAATTCTGACGCAGTTGATTTGCTGATAGGTAAGCTATTTTTAGGATATGACAACTGGACGAATAGTTTCGTGAAGTATCGACAGGTTCGAAAAGAGTTAATGGTGTTGCTCGGAAAATTATAGTCCCTCAAGCAAGTTGCACGGCGTGCCATGCACCGTGGGGCTACCCAGCCATAACATTCAACACCTTGATCGGTGACCATTACCGGACCCGACACTTCTGATTTCATTATTGCTGTTAGTCCAACCACCAGTTCAGATAGCCCTTGGGAGCAATCC
>JAPYTC010000069.1 GCA_029941685.1 Planctomycetota bacterium
CTGTAGGAGTTGCCTCTGCAGGAGTTGCCTCTGTAGGAGTTGCCTCTGTAGGAGTTGCCTCTGCAGGAGTTGCCTCTGCAGGAGTTGCCTCTGCACCTGACTTATTGTCGCCAATCGACTTGATTTCAACTTGCTGGTTTGCAGCAGCTAAATCTTTACGAGATGGACGGCGGCGGGCACCAGACTTGGCTGCACGAGGGCGAGGTACTGGAGCACCTTTGCCAACTGGCTGCGCATCATTGCCCGAATCTTGTGGATTGGCCACGCCCTTTTCTACACGGATTTCTTTACCCGCGTTGATGCCATCAGCTAGGTGATCCATAATCATCGCAACTGAGCGAATCGCATCATCGTTAGCTGGAATGATTAAATCACAAACATCTGGATCACCATCGGTATCAATAATACCGATAACAGGTACACCCATCTTCTTTGCTTCGGCAACAGCCTTCATTTCAGTTTTTGGATCGATTACAACCATCGCACCAGGGATGCGGTTCATTGAACGGATACCATTGAGGTTACGGTAAACCTTACGCTTTTCGCGCATGAAACGAGCAGCCTCTTTTTTAGTTAGCGTATCAAGGTGACCATCGGCCTCTTGTGCTTCAAGTTCTTCGAGGTACGCGATGCGTGAACCGATAACTTCGTAGTTCGTCAAGGTGCCACCAATCCAGCGATCTTCGACATATGGCATACCTGTAGAAACATTAATCTTCGCTAATTCGCCTGAAAGCTGTAGCTTGGTGCCGACAAGAAGCACGTCGTTACCTTCTGCAACAATTTGCTTTAAGAAGTGTTTGGCACGTAACAAACCACGAATAGTTTGCTTGAGGTCGATGATATGAATGCGATTACGAGACTCGAGAATATAAGGAGCCATCTTCGGGTTCCAACGCCCGACGCGACAACCGATGTGAGCACCGGAGTCAATTAAAGCCTGGACAGAGAGGTCAGACATGTAGTGATTTTTTCTATTAAGTATTAGGCGAATTGCCTGGAACGGAATCTATTGCAGTCTCCGCTGAGGTTGGGCCGCATATTTTACAGAAAAATTGCCACTAGTCAAACGCTAACTAGAGATAAATGCACATTTTCAAAAGCAAAATCCTATTAAAGTGGTATTATTTACCGGACAGACGAACAATGCCAAACAATCAACAGCCATTTCCAGACGAACTGAACATTCTGGCAATATTGAACCATCGAGGTGAAAATCTCGGCGGATTGCCTGATTGGTTGCATGGGCAAGGCTGGGAAGTGCGTGTATCGTCTGGATTGGAAGAATCTAAGTCGTTATTAACAAACGAGATAAGTGCCGTTATCATTCTACCACTCACCCTCAAGCGTGATGGCATCGAATGGCGAAGTTTATTGCCTCTTCTCAGCCCACACCAGGAGATACCGTGGCTAGTTGTCCCATGGAAGAATGCCGTCCCTGGAAGCGTTTCTACCCTGTTAATGGGATCGCAGGCAGTAGCAGATTGGGTGATTTCTGACAGCGAAGCCAACGAAATTGAGTCCCGAATAGACAACTTGCTACGGTTTGAGAGAATGGTGGCCACAAACCGCCAGCACACGACCAAGCTTGAAGGCCAATTAGTGACCGACCATAAAACTGGTTTATTCAATGATCGCCACTTTAGGTCTCGTTTGCGTGAAGAATTCGAACGCAGTACACGACACGGCAGCCCGTTAGCGCTGATGCTACTCGACCTTGATGACTTCAAGGCGATCAATGACAGCAATTCATACGAATTTGGTGACATTGCCCTGAAGACGGTCGCCAATGTCTTGCGCGATAGCGTGCGCAATATCGACATCCCCGCACGAATTGGCGGTGACGAATTTGCACTGATTTTGCCAACAACGACTATCGAAGAGGCATTAATGATTGCCAAACGTTTCCAAGACTCGCTACGGCAAAACCCAGCTGTCGAAGAAACGGATATTGCTCAGTTACGCGCTTCGATAGGCATTGCGACTACCAACAAATTTGGTGGGCGTGATTCGCGCCAGCTGTTTTTGCAGGCAAACGAAGCATTAAAAACATCAAAGCAATACGGCAAGAACCGCATCGCGTTCTATGACCCTAGCACGCGTCAAGTGATCTGCCATGGCGCGGCTAATAAAACGGAATAAAAACGGGCTGACACCAGTCACCGTGTGCCCCAGAACTGCTTTCGTAAACAGCCGAACTACGCAATTCTACATTGTCGTTTTCTTGCAATTTTATGCGCAGTAGCTGCGAGCTTTGGCCAAACTTTTTCGCGACTGAGGATTGGCGCAATTTATTATTTACAAAAACAGAAAACACGACCGGGCTAGGCGCTCGAAAACCTTTTACATCATCGTCAATACCCACCCAAATGGCAAATAATCCGTCTGTGAGGCTTTTAAACCGAATAATATCGTCCGGCAAACGCGACCACCCCTGATTGTATTTATCGCCGCTAATGGACAATTCGTAACCATCAACACTAGTTGCTTCTAGCTTGGTTTCGAAAGAAAGTTGCGCAACATTATTGCTTACTATCTTAGACACTTTCTCTATGCCTAAAGCCAAATCGTCTTGCCACAATGTACTGACAAACAGAGTATTGTCATCAAACTTATTTACTGCAGCACAAAACGCCGAGCCATCGCTTAAATAAATCATAGAAGGAAGGGCCTTGTCTTCAGATCTATCTGTCCAAAAAACCAGCTCGTCTAGCTGTTCAAGTTGAACTTCAACAATGGCATCGGCCGCTTCGAACTTAATCCTGTTATCGCTTAACCCGACAAAGAAACCGTTCATCGAATCACTCACTTTGCTGCTGTTTAGCAAGCGTAATGAATCTTTTTCTACCGTAGTTTTGACGAAACCAGCTCGCGCAATGGCGGCCACATGACACAGATCGATTTTCAGTAATTCACCGAAGGTAGTTTGCCAATGCAAAAAATCTCCATCACTCGCAACGGGTGTTCCGGCTATGCGCGACGGGGGCTGAAGGTATGCAAAGAAGACTGATTTCTCAGACGCCGCATCTTTGGCACCAGGCGCAAACTTAAGCTGCAAGCAATCAAGCAATTGTAGGTGCGCTGCCACTCGCCCCTCTGACAATTCAATCTCAGACAAATCTATCAGGGCAGAACCACCGGCACCGTCAAACCATGCCTTCCCCACAGCAACTTCTGCAGGAGCAGCAGCTGGGTTTTGTGCCAAAATGGTCAGCATTGTCGAGATTAGTAGAATCATCATGCCAATTCGGCAGTAATCATAGTAAAATCTGTGGCCTTTGTCACTCTAATGTTGGCACTAGTTTTGCTGTAGTAGCACCGTAGGTGCCCAATGGCACTCCCCAGAAAATCATGCATAAAGAACTCTCGTTTAATTCCGAAGCACGTGATGCCATTCTTCGTGGTGTTGAAAAGCTTGCTAAGGCCGTTGTTTCTACTCTAGGCCCTCAAGGGCGTTGCGCTGTCCTCGACAAATCTTGGGGCGGCCCAGTCATAACTAAAGATGGTGTAACCGTAGCTCGCGACATCGACCTCGAAGACAAGGCCGAAAACCTTGGTGCACAGTTGGTCAAAGAAGCTGCCACCAAAACAAACGACCGCGCTGGTGATGGTACTACCACCTCTACCCTTCTCGCTTGGTCAATCTACAAAGAGACCTTGCGACACCTTGCAGTCGGCGAGTCGCCGAACGATATCATCATCGGTATTCGCAAAGCGACCGACAAAGTAATCGATCACATTACCAAGCAAGCTAAGCCGATCAAAAGCAATAAAGATATTTTGTCAGTGGCAACCATTGCTTCCAACAACGACGATGTTGTAGGTGGCATACTCGCCGATGCATTTAAGAGGGTTGGCGACGACGGCGTAATCAGTATCGAAGAAGGTAAGGGGCTTGACACCGAAGTTAAGATTGTGACCGGCATGCAATTCGATCGTGGTTTTTTATCACCGAATTTTGCAACTAATCTCGAAAGCCTCGAATGCCTGTACCGCAAACCGCTTATCTTGGTTCACGAAAATAAAATTTCAACCGTACAAGAATTGCTACCCGCTCTCGAACTTGCCAAAGAGACTAAAAGAGCACTATTCATTATCGCCGAAGATATCGAAGGCGAAGCACTAGCAGCGCTAGTCATCAATAAGATGCGCGGAGTTATTGAAGTTGTCGCCGTTAAGGCTCCAGGATATGGCGATCGCCGCAAAGAAATGTTGCAAGACATTGCGATTCTAACTAACGCCAATGCGTTCATGGCTGATTCAGGTGCAAGCCTCGATGCAATCACTATCGATGACTTCGGTACTGCCGAACAGGTAATGATTGATTCAAACTCTACGACTTTGGTTAAAGGTGCAGGTGATCCGCGCAACGTTAGTGCACGTGCCGACTTGATTAAGTCACAAATCGACAGCACAACTAGTGATTACGACAAAGAGAAACTCGAAGAGCGCCTCGCCAAACTGGTTGGTGGCATTGCCCAAGTTCAAGTTGGCGGCGCATCTGAAGCTGACGTAAAAGAGCGCAAGTTCCGTTACGAAGACGCCAAGCACGCTACTGTTGCCGCGATTGCCGAGGGCATCCTTGCTGGCGGTGGTACGGCTCTACTACGCGCTTCTGCTGCGATTCGCAAAAACACGCTAAAGCTCACTGGCGGCGAATTAACTGGGCAAAACATTTTGGCTGATGCACTAGAGACACCGGTCAAGACGATTTGCGAAAACGCCGGACAACACGGTGCTGTTGTTGTGCGAAATATACTGAAAAACAAATCCGCCACTTACGGCTACAACGCACTCACTGGCGAATATGGCGACATGCTCAAGATGGGCGTAGTCGATCCAACCAAGGTAACCCGTACGGCGTTGCAAAATGCAGTAAGTGTTGCTGCAACTCTAATCACCACCGAATGCTTAATTGTTGAGGCCGAGGCCGACGACGAACAAGCGCCAGCCCAGAACCACGCTCACTAATCATGGCTAAAAATAAAATTGCATTCACTCCGATCGAAGATCGGGTCCTCATCGAACCTGCGGCAGCCGAAACCGTTTCTGCAGCTGGCATCGTGCTGCCCACTGGTGCAAGCGAAGCCCCATTGCGTGGCGAAGTACTGGCAATTGGTGCTGGGAAATCAAACAAAGATGGCTCACTTGCTGCCTTGCCTGTCAAGGTTGGCGACAACGTGGTTTATGCCAAATTCTCCGGTTCAAAAATTGAAGTTGGTGGTAGCGAATTCTTAATCGTTCGTGCTAACGAGATTCTTGCCGTAATCAACAGCTAATAACATCATGGCTAAACAAATACTTTTTGACGATAGCGCGCGCGAAAAACTTTTTGCCGGCATCGAAACCCTTGCTAAAACAGTTTCTGTCACCTTAGGTCCAAGCGGACGCAATGTGATTCTTGAAAAATCTTTTGGTGCTCCAGTAATCACTAAAGATGGCGTGTCTGTAGCCAAAGATGTCGAGCTCGAAGATCCGTTCGAAAACCTTGGCGCAAAATTGGTGCGCGAGGTTGCATCAAAGACCAACGATCAAGCTGGTGACGGCACGACAACGGCCACTGTGTTGGCAGCCGACCTTGTACGTCAAGGCTTGCGTCACATGGCATCGGGTGCTTCCCCTACTTTGTTACGTCGTGGCATCGACAGCGCAGTCAAAGCGGCTGTAGTGTCTATTAGCGAGTTAAGCAAAGAGGTGTCTGGCCGCAAAGACGTGGCACGAGTTGGTGCTATTTCGGCTAACCAAGACACCGAAATTGGCAACATCCTTGCTGATGCTGTTGACAGAGTTGGTGAAAACGGAGTGGTCACAATCGAAGAAGGCGATGGCATCGAGACTACTCTCGAAATCGTCGATGGTATGAATTTCGATAAGGGCTACCTGTCTCCGTATTTCGTAACTGACAGCGCCAAGATGGTAGCAGAATTCGATTCTGCGTTAGTCTTAATTCATGAAGGTAAAATTTCTAATCTGCAAGACTTCCTACCATTACTCGAGCAAGTCGCCCCGACGAGCAAACCATTGCTAATTATCGCCGAAGACATCGATGGCGAAGCATTAGCTGCTTTGGTTGTTAACAAAATGCGTGGCATTATGAATGTCGTCGCTGTCAAAGCACCAGGCTTTGGCGATCGCCGTAAAGCAATGCTCGAAGATATCGCTGTCGTTACTGGCGCAACTGCTGTAATGAACGACACCGGCCGCAGCTTGAGCGAAATTGGTATCGAAGACTTAGGTGCAGCCAAGAAAATCCGCGTCGAAAAAGATCGCTGCATCATCGTCGGTGGAGCTGGCAAAAAGAAAGCCGTTGCTGATCGCGTCGCGCAAATTGAATCACAACTCGAACGTTCAACATCTACTTACGATGGTGAAAAACTGCGTGAGCGTTTAGCACGCATCTCGGGTGGTATTGCTGTTGTAAAAGTTGGTGGTGCTACCGAAGCAGAATTGAAGCAGCGCAAGCAGCGTGTTGAAGACGCCTTGCATGCGACACGTGCTGCCAAAGCCGAAGGCATTGTTCCTGGTGGCGGTACAGCATTACTACGCGCTATCCCTGCTGTTCAGGCTGTGCGTGCAAAAGCCCGTGGTGACGAGAAATTTGGTGTCGATATCGTAATCGCAGCACTGAGTTCACCCACCCGCATGATCGCTAACAACGCTGGATTCGACGGCAACGTTGTCGTCGAAGATGTCCTTGCGAAAGACGGCTGGTATGGCTTTGATGCTCTTGAAAATAAGTACTGCGATCTCGGTCGCGCCGGCATCATCGACCCAACTAAGGTTGTGCGTTCGGCACTCATTAATGCTGGCTCAATTGCTGGCTTAATCTTAATCACTAATACTTTAGTGACCGACGTTGTAAGCAGTAACTAGGCAATTACATAAGCATGAGTCCACGCGACTATTACGAAGTTCTCGGTATTAAACGCAATGCGAGCGAGGCCGAAATAAAATCAGCTTACCGCAAGCTTGCTTTAAAGTTTCATCCCGACCGCAACAAAGAAAACGGCGCTGCTGACAAGTTCAAAGAAGCATCTGAAGCTTACTCTGTTCTGTCAGACAATGAAAAACGTCCTCGCTATGACCAGTTCGGGCATGCAGGCGTTGGCGGTGGACCTGGTGGCGGCGGCGTACATGTCGACCTCAACGACATCTTCTCGCAGTTCGGTGATATGTTCGCTGGCGGCGGTGGAGGCGGCGGCTCTATTTTCGACACAATGTTTGGTGGCGGTGCCCAGCGTTCTCAACGCAACAACACCGGACGTTCAATGCGTGCCAGTGTTGATGTATCCCTTACCGAAGTTCTACATGGCGTCACTCGTACTTTATCGATGCGTCGTAAAGAAAGCTGTTCTAGCTGTAAGGGCTCAGGAGCTGCGCCGGGCGGTACCGAAGAAGAATGCGCGGGTTGTCACGGCCGAGGCTCTGTCGTTCATCGTCAAGGTTTCTTTGCTAGTCAAATCGAGTGCCCACGCTGTAACGGCCGTGGTCAAACCATAACCAAGCCTTGCGGCACTTGCCGTGGTAGTGGTCTCGAGTCTAAGCGCACTGAAATAGAAATCGGTATTCCAGCTGGTATCGATGACGGTTCGCAAATGCGTGTCACTGGCGAGGGAGAAGCGGGTAGCAACGGCGCCCCATCCGGCGACTTGTATGTCGAAGTAAATATTCGGCAACAAGATGGCTTCATTCGTCAAGGTCGCGACCTTTACACCGAAGTTGATATCACCTGGCCGCAGGCAGTACTCGGTGACAAGATCACTGTAGCTACACTCGAAAGCGAGGCGAGAATGACCGTCCCTGCCGGAACCGCAACCGGAAAAGTGTTCCGAATTTCCGGGCAAGGATTACCCAAACTTCATGGTGGCAACCGTGGGCACTTACATGTACGCATAAAAGTAATCGTTCCGAAAAATCTAAGTCGCGACGAGAAAAACCTAGTTAAAGATTTACACAAAATCTACAAAAAGAAAAACAAATAATTATGTCTGATCCTGAAGAAAACACCGAAGAACAAACCGTCGAAGAAGTGGTTGAAAACGTCACCGAAGAAACTGCCGAAGTGGTTGCTGATGTGGTCGAAGATTTAGAATACTTCAAGGATAAATTCATGCGGGCACAAGC
>JAPYTC010000070.1 GCA_029941685.1 Planctomycetota bacterium
AACCTCATCGCCGATGAAGCGAACTTTGTCGGTCGCTAAGACATTTTCATCGGGCGTCCATGGGATCACGCCATACTTGATGGGTAATTCGCTACCGACTAAAACCGCATGCACTCCTTCAAGCGCTTCGGCTTTAGAAGTATCGATTGAAATAATCTTGGCATGTGCATGTGGACTGCGCAGAGTTTTTGCATGCAGCATATTCGGCAGGGTGATGTCGTCGGTGTAAATTGCTTCGCCAGTTGCTTTAGCTAAGGCATCTACTTTGCGGTTTGGCTTGCCAATTACCTTAAAATCGTCTCCCCATGGAGCACCGGGGCCGTGTTGATCACGCGCTGCCATGGTCGCCTCTGTTTTTTGCGGCCGCCTCGACTGCGGTGTAGATTTGAGTGTAACCCGTACAGCGACACAAGTTGCCAGACAGAGCCTGCTTGATATCGTCGCGGTTTGGTGAGTCGTTGTGCTCGAGTAGAGCTTGGGCTGACATGATCATGCCTGGCTGGCAGAAGCCACACTGAAGGGCTCCAGCTTCGTCAAAGGCATTTTGCAGAACCGAAGCACCTTCACCGCCATCCATACAGTGCTGGACGGCCAAACCTTCGATAGTTGTGATGGACTTGCCCTCGACCATAGACGGTAACGCCAAGCACGCCAACATCGGCGCGCCATCGACCTGCACCGTGCAAGCACCACAGTCTCCCTTGTCGCAGCCCTGCTTAGAGCCCGTCAAACCGAGCTCATAGCGCAGAATTTCGAGCAAAGAGTAGTGCTCTGGTGCGGCGACATCGACCGAATCGCCGTTAATTTTGAGGTGAAATACCCGCATTTGTCCATATTGTAGCGAAATTAGCCCTAAAAAAGGCAAATTTCGTCGGTAATACGACTGTCCTCTTGCTATATTGCTAATGCTCAGCAGGTCGTCATTTCGACGTCAGGCGGCGAGCACCTTCATTTAGCCCATCTAAAACAAGGAGATTAAAATGTCAGATCAAGAAGTATTGGTTGTCCAATCAAAAATTAAGAAGTACATCAAAGCAAAGTCTGGGATGTCAACATCAGGTGCTGTGGCAAAGCATCTTTCAGGCCTAATAGCTTCCATGTGTGACCAAGCGATGGATGCAGCAGCGTCTGCAAAGCGTAAAACCGTAATGGATCGCGACTTTGGCACAGAGAACGACGGCGGCGAGTAGGCTCTTTTTCTCAACATTATGCCTTATGGCATGCAGCCCATATCCGCCGGGGCAACTGGCGGATGTTGGCTTTGTTGTGTACGGTCTGGATGAGGACTCTGGCTCTCAGCGGGGCTTAGCGGTAAATGGCGACATGGTCGTGGTCTCTGGTACCGGTGGCTACGTGTCGTGGTCGTTTGGCGGACCGAACGAATTCCTCACCTCGTTAGAAATAGATGAAGAGCTCGATTACCGCGATGTCGAGATATTGAATGACGGCACCATCGTATTGATGTCGGCTGGTGCTGGTGCGGCATCGACGATTAGTCGTATTGAATTGCTCGGCACTAAAACTTTGCTTCGTCCAGCATTGGTCAACGACCACGCCACAGGGTTTTGGGACGGCATCGCTTTCTGGAACAATTCCAATCATGGCATGTTAGTCGGCGATCCCGTCGACGGTAAGTTGACCGTAATGATTACAGATGACGGCGGCGCGTCTTACCGTGACGCAGCCAATCCTCCGGTTGTAGACGACCGCCAATATTGTTTTGCTGCATCGGGTACTAGCGTTGCTCTAATCTCTCAAAACATCGCATTGATAGCCACCGGAGGTACTGAATCACAAGTTTGGCGTTCAGTCGATGGCGGTGACAATTGGACGGCAGTTGACATACCGTTTATTAGCGGTAGCGACGGTAGCGGTGTTTTTTCAATGGCTTTCAAAGACGAATCACACGGTGTTATCGTTGGCGGTGATTATGAACATCCAGAAATCAATGAGCAAGTTGCAGCTTTTACTAATGACGGTGGGCAGACATGGACGGCGTCCACGGTGATGACTGGTGGATATCGTTCGGCGGTTGATTGGTTGGAGGACTACAACGCATGGTTTGCAGTGGGCCCCGACGGGTGTGACTGGTCACGCGACGGTGTCGAATGGTCTGCCGGCCCACTCAATTTTAAGGGGCATACTATTGTTAATGGCTGGTCGTCGTTTGTTGATGGTAAGTTGCTAAAATTACATTAATGGAATTACTCGCTGCTGTCCGTCAACGCCGTTCGGTTAAATATTTTGACGCCGAACACCGCCTTACTGAAGAGGAATTGCGCCATCTGTTGGGCCATGCGTTTTTGGCGCCGTCCTCATTTAACATGCAAAACTGGCACGTGGTTGCTGTCGACGACCAAGACAAGCAAGATGCCTTGTGCGAGGCATCGTGGCATCAGGCACAGGTTAAGGATTGTTCGGTTACCTTGGTTTTGGCTGGATGCTTGAAGGGCTACGAAAAGGTCGAACACTTCACGCGTAATGCCCCAGAAAAGGTGCGCGAGATGTTTGCTGGTATGGTGCCTGGCTTTTACAGCGGTAATGAGCAGCTTCAGCGTGACGAGGCAGTGCGCTCTATTGCGCTATTAGCGCAAAATATCATGCTGATCGTTACAGATATGGGGCTCGATAGCTGCCCAATGATTGGCTACGATGCGACCAAGGTCGCCGAAATTGTTGGCTTACCGGCCGATTGCCCGCCGCTGCTGATGATTACAGTGGGTAAGCGGCTGAAAGATGCTCAAGCGCGCATGGGTTTATTTAACTTCGAAGAGGTTGTGTCGCATAACTACTTTGGTGAAAAAGGTTTAAGTGGCCCAATTGACGAAAAATAAGCGCAGCTGAGTTAAAGCTAGGCGGTCTATATGGCCGATATATAGCTACTCAGCGATGAATTTACTCAATACCGACAGCTTACTGAAGAAGACCGCCCTGTGGGCGGTGGTTCTTGTACTTGGAACTGCGATGCTTTCTTGGCGTCAATGGACGACCGCGCGTGAGCAAATTGAGCCTTTACAGGCTAATGAAATCGCCCAGGTTTATTCAGAATTTTGGAATGGGCAGCAAACAGCATGGGCTGATGATGTTGCGCGAATTTCAGATCAAATAAAACCAGGTGCAGATAATGCTGAGTTACTTGACGCTTATGCAGTGGGCAATGTGATTTGGACAGATCGCAATGGTGTGGTTGAACAGACATTCCATGTTGCGCCGCGCTTGATGTCGACTTTGTTTTATGTGAACGGTAGTTTGCCGATTTATGAAATCAACACGACCATTGTCAAAACCGATGCCGCTGGTTTCCCAGTGTGGCTGAGTCCGCGTACCAATGCCGCCGGCGAATTAAGCGGATGGATTGCTGTCCAAGCCAATCGCGATAGGTTGTTGGCGAAATTCGAAGAGCGTGTTGGCTCGCCGGTGGTGGTTGAAAGTTTAGAAGGTCAATACTTGTCGCCACAGGTTGACGAATTGCGCCGTTTTCACAAATTAGAAAAGGGTACTTCAGAGCTGCAGTTTGATAGACGTACGGATAGCTATTCGCGGTTGTATTCATTCACAGGCGCTCGTGGTTTGAAGGTGCACGTTGTCAGTGATCGTACTGAAGAAGCGCTTGCTTTAGCAGCAAGCACCAATGTGTATTTACTGACGCTCGGCATCTTAAGTTCGATAGTGTTAATTTTGGGCCTTTTCTTAATTGGTGTTCGATTGAACAAAATGCGCAACTTGGCTGCACGCCTTGAAGATTCCATCGAAACCGCAAATTACGACGCCGAATTTGCCATTAGTGGCAGCGACGAAATCGCGCAACTAGCTGCCTCGTTTACGCGCATGAACGAAAAGATTCGCTCGCAAGTTGAACAGTTGCAACAAGCGAGTGATAGTGAGCGTGATGCCAACCGCTCAAAGAGTGAGTTTTTGGCAAATATGAGTCATGAAATTCGCACGCCGATGAATGGCATTATGGGTATGAGTGATTTATTGCTCGAGTCGAAGCTTGATGATGAGCAACGTGATTTTGTTGAAACGATAAACCGTTCGGCTCAAGCATTGATGGTTATCATTAACGACATTCTTGATTTTTCAAAAATCGAGTCCGGTAAAGTTGAAATTGAAGCGATAGATTTTGATTTACGCGAAGTGATTGAAGACACGGCATCGTCACTCGCGGCGAATGCTGCGACTAAAGGCTTAGAGCTAGTAGTTGATATTTCAAAGACAACTCCGCAGCGAGTCATTGGCGACCCAGGGCGCCTGCGCCAAGTGTTATCTAACTTGATTGGCAATGCGCTTAAATTTAGCAGCCACGGCGAAGTGGTAGTCTGTGTGAGCTCGAGCTTCGGCGGCAAAATCCGTTTCGAAGTCGCTGATAGCGGTATTGGTATCGCTGCCGATGCACAGTCAAAGTTGTTTTCTGCCTTTACCCAAGCCGATGCCTCAACAACGCGCCGTTTTGGTGGTACCGGCCTCGGATTAAGTATTTCGCGCCAATTGACAGAATTAATGGGTGGCGAAATCGGTGTTGAGTCCACGCTTGGCGAAGGCTCGATGTTTTGGTTTACCGTGGTCATGGAACAGACCAGCGATAACAGTCAGTCGGCATCGTGTGAAAGTTTAAGCGGCTTGTCCGTATTGTGTGTCGACGATAACGACACCAACTTAAAGGTGCTGGTAAAGCAATTATCCGCTGCTGGTGCGACAGTGTTTAGTGCATCGTCGGCAGCTCTTGCTTACGAGATTCTAAATAAAGAAGACATAGATCGTTTGCTGGTAGACTACCAAATGCCCCTCGAGGATGGCGTCCAATTCGCGCGTCGTTTGCGAGCTAGTGAAGAGTTTGCTGATCTCAAGATTGTTTTAGTGTCGTCAGTTTGTGATCGCTCGCAATATCCGAATGATACAGATGAGGTGGTTGACGTATCGCTGATTAAACCAGTACGCGGAGCACAGTTGGTATCCACATTAGCTAGCGCACGCGTGGCAAACCTTGACATTGACGATTTGCTTGCAGATGTAGAAGCTGCGATGGGTGGTAGTGGTGATGCCCCTTCTTTGATGGAGGGAGTGAAAGTATTATTGGCCGAAGACAATATAGTCAATCAAAAGGTAGCGATGAAAATGTTGAGCACCATCGGTTGTCAAGTCGATGTAGTGGCCAACGGAATTGAGGCCGCAGCTGCTGTCAAGGAGGGCGATTACGATATCGTGTTTATGGATTGCCAGATGCCTGAGTTGGATGGATATGGGGCGACGCGCGAAATCCGTAGTGGCGAGGCGGGGCGTATGCGAATACCGGTTGTAGCCATGACGGCTAATGCAATGCAGGGTGATCGCGAGAAATGTATCGCCGCTGGCATGGATGATTATGTTTCGAAGCCGGTCAATCGTGAAGAGCTAGAGGCGGTTGTCAGTAAATGGAAAAGTAGTTAGAATTTGCGGCGATGAAACACTTCGCCACACTCATCCTTTTGTTCATCGCTGCATGCTCGCAGCCACAACCCGGGATTCACACGTTACGCTTTACTGCGATTCCTGACACCAATTCGTCAGACCTTGAAGCAAAGTTTCAGCCGGTCGCCGCTTACTTGTCTAAGAAATTAGGTGTGACAGTCGAGTATGTACCGGCTGCCGACTACAGCGCGTCGGTTGAAATGTTTAAGAACGGTGATGTGCAGTTGGCGTGGTTTGGCGGTTTGTCCGGGGTGCAGGCCCGCGCATCGGTTGACGGCGCGCAGGCGATTGCGCAGGGCGTTGAAGATCCAAATTTTAAATCATATTTCATTGCACATCACTCAACGGGCATTAATCTAAGCAAGGGTTTCCCGAAAGCGCTAAAAGGTTTAAGTTTTACGTTTGGCTCGCCTAGATCAACATCAGGTCGCTTAATGCCAGAACACTTTGTGGCAAAATTCACTGGGCAGCTGCCAGCCGAGTTTTTTGGGAATGAGAATAGCTTTTCGGGGTCGCATGATAAGACGGCGAAATTGGTTGAAGTCGGCACATTTCAGGCGGGCGCACTAAATTACATGACCTATGACCGCATGGTTGAAGACGGCGACCTCGATCCTGAACTTTGTAAGGTCGTATGGGTCACGCCAACTTATCCCGATTACAGCTGGACGGCGCACGGTTCGCTCGGCCCAGCAATGGTAGCGAAGTTGCAACAAGCACTGCTTGAAATGAAAGATGTTGAATTGTTGAAGGCAATCGATCGCCCCAATGGTCTGATTAAAGCGACCAATGCAGATTTCGCATCGGTGCACGATCTGGCCGCACAACTCGGGTTCTTGTAAGACGTTACACTGTTGGCGTGACAGACCTTTCCATCGACCTGCAGCATGCCGATCTTTACTTAGACGGCAAGCAGATATTGCATGATATTACTTTGCAAGTGGAGCGTGGCGAATGCATTGCTTTGCTCGGGCCGAGTGGGGCAGGTAAGACCTCGTTGCTGCGGCTGCTTAATGGCGTGGTTGGTGATAATTTAAAAAGTGCCAAACAACGCTCGCACATTGGCTTTGTTCATCAAGACCACTCCTTAGTACCAAATGTTCGTGTGGCGCATAATGTATTGATGGGCCGGTTAGGCGCATTAAGTTTTTGGCAGTCGTTAGTGATGCAATTGCGTCCCGATAAGAAAGAATTGGCAGCGGCGTACGCAATTCTTGAAAGGGTTGGCATTGCCGACAAATTGTTTGAACGCACAGATTCACTTTCTGGAGGCGAGCAGCAGCGTGTAGCTTTAGCGCGAGCACTCTACCAACAGCCGCAAATGTTGTTGGCCGACGAACCGGTTGCGTCTTTAGACAAGAGCCGTGCTCGAAAAATTATTGAACTGTTGCATGAGACAGCCCATCAAGAAAACTGGACCTTCGTGGTGTCACTTCACGATGAAAAATTAGCCCGAGAATTCTTCCCACGCATCGTGAGACTTGAAGGCGGGCGTATTGTTAGCGACGGTTCCGATGTCTAATCGTGCTCGAGTTTTAGTTGGCATTGCAGCAGCATCGCTAGCGGCCTATTTGTATTTAGACATTTCAATACGCGATCTGTTGCCGCATGGTGATGGCGTCCGCATCGTGAAACAATTTGCTGCTGCTGCATTGAGCCCAGAAGCCAATCCACAAAATATTTTCATCGCGGTGTTGGTTACTATTAAGTATGCCGTCGCCGCGATTACTCTAGCTTTCGCTTTGGCCATGCCGTTAAGCGTTATCGCCAGCAGCAGTTTTTGGGCAGGCTGCGGCGTGCCGTGCCAAGCATTACGTTGGATGGTTCGCTGCTTCATTGCATTAATGCGCTCTGTCCACGAGCTGCTCTGGGCGGTTCTGCTTTTAGCTGCGATGGGTCTGTCGCCGATATCCGCAGTCATTGCAATCGCAATCCCCTATGCCGGCACACTTGCTAAAGTGTTCTCTGACATCATCGACGAGTCGTCACTAAAAGCCGAAACAGCATTGCATTCAATCGGCGCCTCACGTTTACAAAAGTTCTTTTTTGGACGCCTTCCCCAAGCTATTCCTGACATTTTATCGTACGCTTTTTACCGTTTTGAGTGCGCGTTGCGTTCATCGGCAATTTTAGGATTCTTCGGTTTTCCGACCATAGGCTATTACATTAAACTCGAGTTCGACAACTTAAATTACTCAAAGGTCTGGGCGTATTTATATGTGTTGTTAGCGATGGTGGTTGTTGTCGAATACTACAGTATGCAACTTCGGCGGAGGTTTGTTGCATGAGTCGCGAACAAGTCGTCGAGCAATTATGGAAACGTCGCCAGCGCAGTAAATTAGTGCGCCTAACAATTGCGCTTGTCGTTCTTGCCACAGCATGGGCGTGGCTGTTTTCCGACATTACCTTTGCTGATTTGTTCACCGAGCAACGACTAAATAACTGGAGCCGTTTCTGGACTAAAGATGTAGTGCCAGATGCACCAAACGGTTTAGGGTCATGGATAAATGAGCAAATGAACGCTTATGGTTACAAAGCGCTATTCGCCACATTGTCTATCTCGGTAGTAGCTATATTTATCGCGGGGATGAGCGGCATGTTGCTTTCCTTCGGCGCAGCGCGCACTATTGGCGGGTTGCAGCCAAGCCGCTTTTCACCGGTTATACGC